>JASKLO010000044.1 GCA_030153605.1 Thermosipho sp. (in: thermotogales) | reverse complement strand
ATGGATGATTAAAGTTTTTTATTACTCCGTATACTTCCTCTATTTCTCCACCTAGCATCCATTGAAGTAAATCTATGTTATGTGTACATTGATTCATTAGTGCACCTCCTTCTTTTTCACTACTTGTAAATTATATATTATTTTTTCGAAAAATTAAAATACATGTGATATAATTTTTCCGAAAAGAATTGTTGGGAGGGAAATAAAGTGAAAATAATATCACTAGTTGGGGCACGTCCACAATTTATTAAAGAAGCAGTCATTCACAAAGAGATTAAATTACATAAAAATATCCATGAAATTTTAGTTCATTCTGGCCAACATTATGATTTCAATATGTCAGATATATTCTTCGAAGAACTTGAAATAAGAAAACCTGATTACTTTTTAAATGTTGACTCCGGTCTACATGGTGAAATGACTGGAAAAAAATGATTGAATTTGAAAAAGTTGTATTAAAAGAAAAACCAGATGTTATATTAGTCTTTGGAAACATCAATACAACCCTTGCAGGAGCAATTGTAGCTGCAAAACTAAAAATTCCTGTTGCTCATGTTGAAGCTGGAATTAGACAAAATCCAAAAGATATGCCTGAAGAAATTAATAGAGTTTTAACAGACCATGTGTCAAATTACCTTTTTTGTCCATCTTACCTTGCTGTCAAAAACTAGAAAAAGAAGGTATATCAACTGGGGTATACTTTGTTGGTGATGTTATGTACGATTTATATTTAATGCTACAAAAAAGCTTTAAATATGATATATACAATAAATTGAATCTTAAAGAAAATGATTATATATTACTAACTCTTCACAGAGATTTTAATGTAGATAACAAAGAAAAATTAGAAAAAATATTAGCTGAACTTAACAAAATTTCTAAAGAAAAGAAAATAGTTTTTCCTATCCATCCAAGAACTAGAAAAAGAATAAATGAATTTAACTTAGAGAAATACCTTGAAAATTTAATAGTTATTGAACCTATTGATTTTTTAAACCTAATGGGTTTAGTAAAAATGGCATGGAAGGTTATTACAGATAGTGGTGGTCTTCAAAAAGAAGCTTATTTTGCTAAAAAAAGAGCTGTTGTATTAATGCCAGATACAAATTGGAGAGAATTAATCGAAGAAAATTGGAATGTTCTCGCAAATGAAAATGATTTATATGAAAAAACTTTTGAAGAAAACAACATGAATTATCCAGAAAGTATGAATGGTGATGGAAATGCTGGTAAAAAAATAATAGATATTTTACTAAATCAATTATAAAATGCTAATATAACTTATTTTTGAGTTTTAGGTTATATAATTAATTTGGTTAGTAATTTGTTATAAAATTTAAGAAGTTTCCTTCTTTTTCTTTAACCCAAATGTATAAATTTTTAAATTTTTCTACATTTTCCAATATCTCTTTGTAATTTTCATATACATCAAGAATCCTTTTTACTGAATCTTCAACATTTTTGGGATCAATTATTACCCCAATATTTTACTTCTTAACTTCTTTTGCCATAAAAAAATCCTTTTTAACTATAACTGGAGTTCCAGCAGCTATGGAATCAAAAAATTTGTGAGGAAACGAGTAAATGTAATTTTTTTCTTCGTTTCCAAATGAAACAAATGAAATAAGTGAAAAAGCAGATTTTGAAAGTTCTTCAATCATTTCATCATAAGGTAAAAAAGTAATATATTCATCCGGAATATTCTTAAAATGTACTGAATCTGTCCCAATAATCTTAAATTTAAAACTATATGAAATTAATTTTTATAATTGCCTTTTCTTTTTTTTTTTATATTCCTAGGAGTTTTTCCTACTAGTATTATCGCTTTTTTCTTTTCTTCAGCACTTACTGAAAAAATCACATGATTAGGAACAATCAAATAAGGTTTATTTTTTGAAAGTATTTCACAAACATATTTTGTACCTCTTTTGATACAAAAATAATCATGCAGATGATTTTTGTTTTTCAAATATTTTTATCATTTTTTCCTTTAACCACTTTAAAAGACCTTTTAAAAACTAAGGAAATTTTCTGGCATCCGTAAATATAATATATTACTTACTTTTGCTTTTTTTAGTTATTTTAAAAGCTTTTACTGGTAACTTTGTAAGAAATAATGAAAAAATACTATATCATTATCTTATTTTATCAAATCAAAAAGGATCTTAACAAACTTTTTTCAAAAATACTAACTAATATACTTATTTCTTACAACTTTTTTCTACTTTTCAGGTACTTACTCTTTGTATCCTTCAACATAATTATTTAATCTTTATCTGTACAATATTGATAAATCGCTTGAAATCTTTTGAACAATGCATTTACTGTTTTCAATATAAGCTTTTGTCGTAATTGAAATGTAAGTAGCCTAAAATTAAAATTTTCATAAAGTTTCACCCCAGAAATTTCTTGTAATATTTGAGCTATAATTGCTATAAAAATAATCAAAACACAATTATATTTAATCTCTAAAAATCATTCCCTCTCATTTATTTTTAAGTTAACAATTTAATATAATATTTTATCTAATAATTGCCAGGTTTATCACAATATTATAAAAATTATATTATTTAGTTAATCTTAAAAACGCATATACATTTATTACAGATGACAACATAAACACTATCACAGTTGCTATAGCCGCTCCTATTGCTCCATATTTTAAAATAAGTACAATATCTAAAATGATATTACTTAGACCATTTATTAGTGAATTTACCAAATTTATTTTAACTTTGCCAAGAGATGCTATAATATTCCCAAGTGGTATCCTCAAAGTACCAGCAAAAAAATATCCAATCATAAGAATTTTCAAAACTATTGAACTGTCAGAATACTTGTCTCCAAACAGAAAATAAATTATATAATCACTAAATAGTATAATAAAAACTACTATTATAGCATTAACAAAAAATAACATCTTTATAAGCTTACCTGTATTTTTCCTTATCCAAAATTTATCATAAGATTTTTCAGCAAAATAAGGATAAAAAAATGTCATTAATGCCATTGGAATGAAGTTTAAATTGTAGGGTATAAGAGTTGCAACCTTGTATGAAGCAAGAATCTCAGCCTTCCCAATTATTTGGCCTACCAAAAAAGTATCAAGTAAATATAAAAGATGAGACATAATGTTAGTTAAATTTGCAACAACAGAAAATCTCAAAATTTCTTTTTTAAAACTACTTTCTAATTTTTCCTCTTCATAAAAATTTGGCACCTTTTGAATTTGATTTTTCATAAACAGCAAACTAAAAAGAATAGCAACATATTCAGAAACGATAATCCCCCAAACGTCAAATATAGGAACAGTTAACAGTACAAAAACAAAATAAGAAACAGCATAAAAGAAAGTTACATATCCGTATGTCTTTGCTCGCTTACTAGCTCTTATGTACTGAATTGATATTGTATATAGTATCCTAATTGTAGGTAAAAAACTAATAGCAAGCAAATAAAGACGTGCTGAAGAGAATTTCAAAGGGGCTAATAAAGCCAATATTAAAGTAAAAAAAGAAATAAACAAATTAACATATTCACCAAAAGACTTACCGAATTTAAAAATCAAAAACCTTTTTCTTTCATTTCTTTCTTTTGAACAGTATTGTAATACGCCAGAAGCAATTCCTAATCCATCGAAAAGAAGAATTAAAGAATAAATATTGTAAGCATAATTCCATATACCATATTGCTCCTTGTCTAACAACCTGGTCATAACTATCATTGACAAAAATCTGAAGACCTTGGAACTCAAATCACCAAAAAAAACATGAAGCAAACCCTTTTTAATTAATATGATTGTATTTTCAACTGTATTCTTAATTTTCAAAATACAACCTCCATGCTGCAAGTAATGTCAAAACTTGGATCTTTTCTACTAAATTTCCTTTTTCGAAAAGTTCTTTGCACATAGATTTTACCTTTCCACTTGTTAACAAATTAATGTTTTGTAAATAATATTCATTAATAAAAATCCTTAAATCACTGTTGGTTCTATACCAATAATCCAAAGGGTTCATATGCCATTTGGTATTCATACTTCCACCATAAAGAATTTTTGTTAGAATTTTTTTGGGAATTGCTTTTAACGCAATTTCCCTTCCTAAAATTTTTATTCTAAAATCAGTAATTCGACCATTAATTGCTTCCCAAACATATTTGGCAGCTTCTGGATGTTTCCTCAAAATCCATTTTTTGTAAATTCTATGGTTATATCTATACTTTAATGGTATACGTAAAGAGTAAGAAAAAAAATCTTTATCTAAGAAAGGAGAGGATATTTCTGTATATTGTTGAACAGGTAGGTTCCCTGACAATATACCATTGAATCCACGATTGTAAAATTTGAAAAGCTCTTCATTTGTATAATCTCGTTTCAAAAATTTTTGCTCATCTTTCTGAATTAACTTAGTAGAATAGGCACCTGCACCTGGAAAATATTGTCTTTTTGGATCTTCAAAACTGTAATAAGTACCTAAAACAACATCTCCTAACTGCCCAGTATGATACAACCCATACTCCTCAAAATTAATCTTGCTCACCGAATGATTTACATGCGCAGCTCCAGCATATAAAACATTTCCATAATTTATTCGTACCATTTTGTCGGGAGTATTAATGAGGTAATTGCCATTATCTAAGGAGAAAAACACCCAATCATGTTTTAAATCCGTTGCTATTTCTTTTGCTATCCTTTCATCAAGATAATTTGTTTGTGAAAAAGTTATATTTAATTGATTTGAATATCCAAGCTCGTTTGCTACCCAAACTGCCATTCTAGAATCTAGACCTCCACTAAGCGATGCAATATGTTTATAACCATACTCCTTGTCTTTTTCAAATTCAAGTTTAACAGCTATTTTGAACAATCTATCAATATTTTCTATAATTTCATCTTCCGATTGTGTGTTATCAGGTGTATTGTCAACCTCAAAATATCTTTCAATCGAAAAATTATCTTTTTCGATTTTCATATAACTTCCAGGTGGAAGCTTTTTAATTTCTTTTACTAGGGTATAATCTTCAAGCATATAACCGTATGTAAGAAGAAAGTATGCACCTATTTCATCTAATTCATATTTTATCCCACAATTTTTCATGTATTCAATTAACCAATTCATTTCCGAAGAAAACACAATCCTATCTAAAAGTTTTAGATAGAATATTTGCTTGTCTCCAAAATGATTCGTGTACACAAGCCACTTATCTTCTTTTTTATCAAATAAAATTCCCGAAAAACTACCCTTAAATTCACAGAAGAATCTTTCACCGTTATTTTGATACATTTTAATTATCATATCTTTTAAATTTGATGCTTCGTATTTCTCTATTAAATCCAAAGAGTTCAAAATAACTCCTTCGGTGATAACAACAAATCTATCATCCTCGTCAAAAACCTTGTCATTCTCAAATTTTTTTACAGTTCTTTGTTCCAGATAATAATTTTTTCCTTCTGTTATATTAGTTAACAATTTATTATTTTTTAATTGTCCAAAACATTTATCTAACTTGCCCTTGCTAATCTCTCCTATAAAACCCGGCATATTATCAACTCCTTTATGTTAAATTATAACAACATCTTTTGTTTGATAACTAAAGCTTTAATTTTCAGAATTACAATAAAAATTCATAATGATGTACAAAAAATTAAAAAAATGGTAATTATACTTAGATATTGACGCTTTATAAAAATCATTTTACTAATTACACAAGTAATAATGATTTTTCCAGCTTTTAAAAAGATTTTTTAACTCCTAAATTATATACTTCCTTTTTATCTATAATCTTAATTGAAACGCCTAAACTTTTTTAAATAAATTTTGCTATTTTATCTTTGTAATTCCATCAAAAATATTACTTACTCCTTACTTTCAAGTATATCCTTATATACTTCTATTTCACTTTTTATTATCTCTTCCCATGTAAAATTTTTAGCTCTGTTTATAAAAGCACTCCTATCATATCCTTTTTCTAAAACCTCTACAACTTTCTTTGCAAATCTTTTTTCGAATTCTTTGCCTTCTTCAACAACATATTCTTCAAAACCTATGGCTTCCGGTATCCCTCCATTACTACTCCCAATTACACATGTACCACATGCCTGAGCTTCCAATACAACACAAGGCCATCCTTCATTCCTGCTTGGAAGTATCATTACATCCATCGCATTCATGTATTTTGCTACTTCTTCTTGTGGTATCCTTCCAGCAAAAATGACATCCATCTCTTTCATTTCTTGGGCTATCTTCTCTTTTAATTCTCCATCTCCAACTATTAAAAATCTTACATTATCCATTTCTTTCATTATATTCCCAAAAATCTCAGGTAACTTATCAGCTCTCTTTATTGACAAAAGATTACCTACAAAACCAACATATTTTACTCTCTTTTTATATATGCCAAGTTCTTTTCTTATTTTTTCCCTATCCATTGGCTTAAATATTTCCGGGTCAATTCCATTAGGAATAACAACACTATTTTTACCTGAATATCCCAAAGATTTTGCTTTTTCAAGTAATGCTCTACTTACAAAAATTACCTTTGTAGCATTCTCAAGTATGCCTATATACTTCTTCTTTCTTTTAGGCATAATTAAATTCACATCACTACCATGTAATGTTACCACGTAAGGTTTATTGTATTTTTTTGCTATGTAATATGCTACTTCACCTGCTGGTACAAAGTACATTCCATGGGCATGGATTATATCAAAACTTTGAACTTGAAACAACATTGTTATTTTCTTTACATAATTTTTTATATATCTAAAGTAACTATTTTTATTAGTTTTTGTTATAATAAAATCCAAAAAGTTTCTGTTAATAAGAACTGGTGTATATTTAACTTTACCAAACTCCTCTATAGGTAACCTTAGAGCCTTTTTTAAGATTTTTGCCACAAACTTTGTTATTGAGCTATTTTGAAAACCAAGAGAAATTGCTGTATATTCTACGTCAAATTTTTTATATTGTTCAAGTCTCTTGGTAACGAATATTCCAGAATTTGGATTATTTTTTAACGGAGCAAGACTTGTAATTATTAATATTTTCATTATTCACCTCCAAAATAAATACAGTATTTAGGCTATATTTTATTTTTTCACTTTTTTCAACACTTAGAAATATTTCCTAAAATTAAGAGTTAAAAAAATTTTAGTTTAAAACAACAATTTAACTAGATTCCTAGATGCAAAAATAAGGATTAAAAATTTAAACTTTTAATATTTAGAATCTTGAATATATCAAATTTATTATAAAAAATTATTTTTCAATATTTTTTCATAAAAATATTCATATTTTTTCCAAATTCCGATATTAAAGCTACTATTATGCCAAAGAAAAACAAACTCACCTTCATACTTTTTTACTTTACTAATTAATTTTACTATCTTTTCTTCTATTTCCTCCATAGAAATATTTTGTTGGTACCCTATAAAACTTACATCCATGACAATAAGAGGTCGTTCTTTTAATTTTAATTTTTTACGAGTTAAAATGTTAAAAACACTATAAGGATAACATACTCCACATCTAAACCCTTCTTTGTCTGCATATGACAAAGTACTATCCCATTCCATATTTGCTTCTTCCCAAATTTGCCAAGTAGTTGGAATTTCAAATCTTAGATAATGTTGTCTACCAAATGTCAATTTTTGACCTACAATTTTTTCAATCTTTTTTTGTCTTTAATAAATATTGAAAGATCATTGTAAGCATTATATGAAGGATGATATCCCAAAAAGTGACCTCTTAATTTAATCCTATCAACAACTTTTTTTAAAAATTTTTCATTATCATTATCAAATTTTGATGAACTACTTGAGTGAAGAAAAAAATAAGACCTAACACCTAAACTCTCACTAACATCCATAAGATAATCATAAGTATCATAAGGATCTTTTCTAAATAATAATCTTTTAATATTGTCTGTAAAACCTTTTAAACTTCTTCTTTTTACAATATCTCCAGCTAAGGTTTTTATCACAGACGAAAAACTTAAAAATCTAAATGCAAAATCAACATCATGTGTTAAAACAAATGAAAATACCCTTTTTTTCCTTTTTTGTTTACACCCTAAAAAATTTAACATATTCCAAAGCATTTCAACATATTCATTGACAACAGGCCTGTCTAAAAAATTATTTTTAAAAGCTAGACTTTCTGAGGCCGGAAATCTATTGTGTTTATCTCTTTCTTTGTTTACATATTCTTCCCATCTAGTAAGCATAAAAAAAGAAGAAGCAAAGATATCTATTGGACAAATGATAGATGATTTGGTAATTTTGACTGGAGCAGATGCCCCATAAATGATTGGTATATCATCTTCAATTATAAATTGGTTTTTAGTAAATTCCACCTTTTTTGGTAATGCACTAATTTTAAGATATTCAAGCTTTTCTTGATATTTATTAAAAAAATGATCTTCTACAACCAGTTTGGTACCATTCTCAAGTTCAATGTTCCAATTTTTTTCATTTTCTTTGATAAACAATTCATATTCTAAGCCAAGAAACTCAGAAAAAACAATATCAATTATATATTTCCTCTCTTGTAAATTGTTTTCAGGAACTGTTATTCTTAACATTTAATTCACCTCTTAATACAGTGATATATTTTCAAAATAGATGAGTTAAACTTATAAACATTAAAATATGGTTTTTGAATTGCTCCAAAACTCCTAAAATATCTCTCAATACTTTCTATCATGCTTCCTTCAAAATCAAAATTTTTTCCACTAGTCAATGCAAATTTAATACCTTCAAACATAATAAAATCCATGGCTCCTAAATCCTTATTTTCTGGATCAATCCCACCCATTAAATAATAAACAGTATTATCATCATATACAAAGAATGCACCTGCTATTGGATTATCATCAAGATATGCAATAAGAATTTTGCATGAATTATTTATAGACGCTTTTTTATATATTCTTTGAACAATTTCATATGTATAAGGAATAAACATCCCCTTTCGTTCAAATGTTCTTTTATTTAAAGAATAAAAAAGTTGAATATCTTCACTTTCAACTACTTTAATCCCTACATTTTCTGCTTTTCTTATTCTTCTTCTTACATCAGTTTGGAATTCTTTTAATAAATCATTAATTTTTAAATCTTTTTTTATCAAATAAGTATATCTAGTAGTTTGTTTAAATCCTTTCCAATAAAAAGGTAACCAATTTGTAATGCTATGATGAAAGTTTTGATTAAAATAATTAAAGTTTGGCAATTGATTGATTAATTCATTCATAACTTCTTTTTCCCAAGATAATCGTTTATAATATTTTTGTTTAGCAGGATATTTTATATATGGACCCAAAGTTTGAGTTAATTTTGGCATATTTAAAAAGGTAAATCCAAACTTCTTGTTCTTATAGTAAGGCATAGTTCCCCATATTTGACCACCTCTTTCAAATATAGCTACGTCCCAACTGTCCTTTCCACATACAGCGTCTAACCACCAATCTTTAGAAAAAATAGGTAAATTCTTTTCATTTTTACAAAATTCTCTATATTTTTCTTTGTTTGTCATCCTATTTCACCCCTTAATTAAATATAGTATTTAAGCTATATCTTATTTTTTACTCTTTTCAACACCTAAAAAATTTATATGAAAATTGAAAACAAAATAATTTTTGATTAAAAAATAACTCAAAATTTTATTATTGGAAGCAAAAATGTGGAATTTATACCTTAATTAAATACTCGAAAATCGTTATCTTTTAAAATTTAATCTCATTCCTTTCATATCTCCTGTTGAAAACTCAAAAGGAAATTTGATTGGTTTTCCTGTGAGAGCTGATTTGTATATTGCTAGTACTATTTCAACTGCTTTTTTACCATCTTCACCTGAGATGTATGGTTTTCTATTTTCTACTATTGATTCATAAAAATCT
>JASKLO010000016.1 GCA_030153605.1 Thermosipho sp. (in: thermotogales) | reverse complement strand
ATCCGTATCGCCTCCTGGTTTTTGTGTGTGGTTAATTATATATTATCAGGAGGCGATATTTTTTCAACCTTTATTTTTCCTTACAGGAATTCTCGTATACAAAACTTACATGTCTTTCAATAAAGGATTTTTTGATTATGTTCAAAACAAAATCAATATTACCTATTTCTATGTAACTTTTATATGGATAAACGAACTTAAACCAAAAATCCAGGAATTTATCTTTGATTTTATATAATCCCTTCTTGCTTGTTAGTGGGTTTTTTTCTACTACTGGAACTTCGCGGCCTAATATGCCAAGCTCAATTAAATTGTTTAGATAATAACTTAGAGATGTTTGTTTTATACCAAGGTTTGTTGAAATTTTTGAGAGTTTATTATTTCCATTTGCAATAACCTTTATTATTGAAAAATATGAACCTATGTCTTTGAGCTCTTTTTCGAGTAAAAAATATGGTTCTTCAAAAAAATAAGAATTAACATTTAAAAAATTTGCTTTAATAGTATCATATATATTCTTTTTTACTTCAAGTATTTCTATATATTTAGGAATTCCCCCGGTTAAAGAATAAAGTTTTATTAAATCAACATCTTTGTCTTCGAAAAAATCTTTAAAGTATTTAAATTTAATTGGTTTAAGATTTATCTGTCCTGTTCTTCTTCCATACAACGGACTTGAATAAGAAAGGGCCTCTCTTTTAATCATAGAAAGTGTTGACCCTGAAATTATTAACATTATATTTTTGTCTTTCAAGTATTCATCCCAAACTTTTTGTAAAATAGAAGGAAAACCCTTATTTGACTGCAATAAATACTGAAATTCATCTATTACAATGATTAGTTTTTTCTTTAATTCTAAGGTGGAAACTATGTAAAAAAGGTCATACCAGTTTAGAATCTTATTATCTGACAATAGTGGAATTTTATATTTTGAATAAAGGATATTCTGAAATGTTTTGATGTTTTCAATTTCATTTTCCTCAGTTGCTAAAAAATAAACACTATCTTTGTTTTTAATAAATTCTTTTATAAGTCTTGTTTTTCCCACCCTTCTTCTTCCGTACAATACTATAAAAGAAGAAGTTTTTTTGTTGTATTCTTTTTCTAAAAAATTCATCTCATCAATCCTATCAACAAATTTCATAATATCACCTCAAAAAAATTATACCATATTATAATTAAAAATATTATAGTTTAAACTATAATAGTTTAGACTATAATTTTGAAGAAAGTCCAATTTTAAAAAAGTTACACGAGAAGCAAAAAAGATTCAATGGGAAGTGCTACTATATTATCCTTGTAAAGATTACATAGAAACAATGAAAGATTCCCTTTTTTATTTCCAAAAATCTCGTGCTAATCATAAAATATACTTCCTAAAAACTCGTACTAAAACGGAAGTATACTTCCCAAATTTTCGTGTTATAATTTAAATGAAGAATTTTTTCAAAAGAGGTGGGAAAGTGAATATAATTAAAAGGGATGTACTTGAAAAAATAAAAGACCATCTTAGTAAACCTGAAATTACCGTTATTACTGGTCCACGGCAAAGTGGAAAAACTACAATAATGAAAATTATCGAAAAAGAACTTATTTCAAAGGGAGAAAAAACATTGTTTTTAAATCTTGATATAGAGGAAGATATGAAATATTTCAAATCACAGGCAGACTTACTGAAAAAAATTGAACTAGAGATAGGTAATTCTAAAGGTTACGTATTTATCGATGAAATACAAAGAAAAGAAAATGCAGGCTTATTTTTAAAAGGAATATATGACATGAACTTACCTTATAAATTCATTGTTTCAGGTTCAGGAAGTATTGAGCTCAAAGAAAAAATTCACGAATCACTTGTTGGAAGAAAAAGAATTTTTGAGCTTTCAACTATAACTTTTGAAGAATTTGTAAATTACAAAACAAACTACAAATACGAAAATAAACTAGAAAAATTTTTCAATTTAGAAGAAACCAAAACTTTATCTCTTTTAGAAGAGTATATGAATTTTGGTGGTTATCCTCGGGTTATACTTGAAACAAGTTTAAAAGAAAAAAATGAGATAATTAAAGAAATTTTTCAAAGTTACATAGAAAAAGATATATCTAATCTTTTAAAAGTAGCAAAAATTAGTGAATTTAATTTATTAGTAAAAATATTATCTCATTTAACAGGGAAAATACTTAATTTTTCGAATCTTTCATCAGAAGCTGGAATATCTACAAAAACTTTAAAAGAATATATTTGGTATCTTCAAAAAACATACGTTATTGATACCATCACACCTTTTTTCACAAACAAAGCAAAAGAATTAACCAAATCACCTATTTGTTATTTTAAAGATTTGGGTTTAAAAAATTATGCATCTGGTGAATTTGGAAATGTAAAAGATTACAGTTTTTTATTTCAAAATTTTGTATATATTAAGCTATATAACTTGTCCAAAAAATATGATTTTTCTATTCACTATTGGAGGACGAAAGACAAAGCTGAAGTAGATTTTGTTTTAAGAAAGGGTTTAAATTTCATCCCAGCAGAAGTAAAATACAAAAATCTAAAAAAATTCGAAATAACAAGAGCGCTAAGAAGCTTTATCCAAAAATATCAGCCAAACGAAGTTATAATCGTAAATTTACTATCTAAACATGAAGAAAAATTAGATAAAACAAAAATCAAAATAATTCCTTTTTATGAAATTAAAAAAGTTGTTTCCGATAATTTTGAAAATATTTGAAATACCCCAAAAATTGTTTGTTGATTTTTATATTAGTGTGTAATATATATGGGGGTAGATATAAAAAGAACCAACATTGAAATACTTCAAAAAAGATGAATTTGTATATCTGTTATACAAAAAGCAAAAAAGATTCAATAGGTAGTGCTACTATGTCATCCTTTTTAATTAATGTATTTTTTGTTACCAATATTCCTTTTTGAAATACTTTTTTCATCGTAGAGTAATCAGAAGGGGAAAAATTGTTTTGAAATTTAACTTCTATGGGAATAATGTTATTTTTTAGGTTAACTAAAAAATCAATTTCCTTTCCTTTTTGAGAATACCAAAAATATGGCCCATTATACAACATCAATCCTTCAGATGAATTTTTTGAGTATTTTAAAAGGTGTGTAAAGACAATTTGCTTGATTTTTGTGGGTAGTTTGATTTTGGTATTTGTAATTTTTTCAATGACAGATGTAATAATTAAATCTACAGGATAAATCTTTTTTTGTTTTTTAGGTTTAATTGTTTTTTTAGAAAAGTCATAAAAAAATAAAATCCCAAAAAGAAAATTCATACTTAATAAGTTGAAATAATCTTCAACTGTATTTTTCGAACTAACTCCTTCAATATCATTAGAAAGGGAATTCCAAGAAAAACGCTGACCTATTAAATCAGGAATTTTAAAAAGTAATTGACTTAATATTAGCCTCGAGCGGTTAAAGCGTTCAGTATCTCCATAAAGGTAATTTTCGTATGTATTTAAGGTTTCTTCAGATATAGCGTTATTTTCTAAAAAGTCGTTAATTACTTTTGGAAATCCTCCAGTATTAATGTACGTCTTAAAATCATCTTTAAATCTTGTAAATTTTAGATTTAATGCTTTTAGCTCTTTTTCATTCATTTCAAACAAATCTTCCAGTTTATAATGAAAATCAATACCAGTATTTTGCATAATATATTCTCTAAAGGAAACCGGTAAATATACAATATCTTTTCCAAATTCTCTTCTTCCAGGAAGCCTTTCAGAAGACTTTTTCAAATCGTATGAAGAAGAGCCAGTTAATACTACAAATACGTTTTCGAGTTTGCCTGTATCGTATAAATATTTAATTGATTTTTGCCAATTACTTACACTTGAAACCTCATCAAGAAACAAATATCTTTTTTCTTTGTTGATATTTTTAATAGAAAAATAATCAAGTAAAATTTGAGTCAGTTCATTTTCATCTTTTATTAAATCAAGAGTGATATAAAGAATATTTAATGGGTTAATGTTTTTTTCAACAAGGTCTTTAATGAGAAGCTTTAATACTGTTGTTTTTCCAATTTGTCTTGGACCTTTTATTATGTAAATGCCATTTTTGTAATTTTTCAAATTTTTCATAAAGTAAGGTATGTATTTAAATTTGCTTTTCTCAAATTTTCTTATATGCATATCAAAATATATTGATTCATTATCTTCCCACCATGGATTTTGACCATAAACATATGAAAAATCCATATTTTCACCTCCTGGATAAATCATATTATAACATATAGTCAGTATATTGACCAAATAAGGCCCGATTTGGTCAATGCGCTGACCAAAATTAAAAAATTAATTAATAAGCCTCCATTAAAGAAGTTAATATATGCGGCAAAATTAAATCAAACAAAGTAATTTTCAAAAGGCATTATTAAGGTTATGGAAATTAGTATTTCGGAATTTTTTGTTTTATATAATTTGGTACATTGTATTTAATTTTGCAGATTCATTAGCTACAACGAGAAAGAAGGAAATTAAAAGTATAACTTATTATTTTAAATATTTTTAATTTTAAATATCAAAAAACATCAGAAGTTAGGTTTTTTTCTACTTTTTTTATATGATAAAATTGAAATGCTGTGTAACTATTATGTTACATAATAGTTTGTTTTATTTTAATAAGGATGGGTGAAAATTTATGGAAGACAAAGAGCATTGTTGCGCAGAATGTTTTAAAGACGAATATATTAGAAACTTTATAATACAAGAAGGAAAAAAGGGAAAATGCGACGTATGTGGCAGAGATAATGTCTTTGTTGTAAGTTTTGACTTAGTAGCTGATTTTATTATTGAAGGGTTTAGAAGAGCATATGAAACATTAGAAAATGAAGGGTTTTGGCATCCTGAAGAAAAAAGATACTGTGATTCCGTTACGGGTAATGACTTAGGGCAATCAATGTTTGAAGCACTCTATTATGTTGAAGAAATATTTTCGGATGATTTAGATGAAAAGACTGCAAAAAATTTTTTACAAAAAATAATGAATTCTATTAAACCAAGTTTTCGAGAAATAGTCAGAGGAGATGGTGATTTATATTCTGATATTGAAAGTCCAAATTGGATGCTTATCGATGAATTATACTATTCTGGTAATAAAGAAAACGAGGAAAAATTATTTTATTCATGGGACGAATTTAAGGAGATTACTAGATATAATTTTAGATTTTTTGATGTAACAAATGATAATAAAAGGGAGGAATTACTGAGAAAACTTGAAAATATTTTTAAAAAGATGAAAAGTACACTTTTAAAAGGCGAAAGATTGTTTAGAGCAAGAGTTTATAATGGTTCATTAAAAAAATTAGAACAGCCAAAAGATATAGGGCCAGCGCCGATAGAAAAAACTAAAAGTAACAGGTTTAGCCCAGCAGGTATTTCATATATGTACTTGTCAGGTGATATAGATACATGTATTGAAGAAGTTGTTCCACAAATTAAAGATAATGTTATTGTTGGAGTTTTTGAGTTAAAGAAGAATATAGAAATACTAGATTTAACAGGTAATCCTGTAAAAAGTACTTTTTGTAAAAGTTATGACCATGACACAAGAATGCTTGTAGGGTATTTTATAAACAAATTTTCTGAAGAAATTAGTAAACCTATGGGGGTAAATGATAATAAAGAAATAGAGTATATACCTACACAAGTATTATCTGAGTATATAAGAAAGCTTGGATATAAAGGGATAAAGTATGGAAGTTCTCTAATTAATGGGAAATATAATTATGTTTTATTTTTTGGGGCCGGAAGATAAAAGAAATAGATATATTGAATATTTT
The DNA here is from genome assembly GCA_030153605.1 of Thermosipho sp. (in: thermotogales). Taxonomy (GTDB): domain Bacteria; phylum Thermotogota; class Thermotogae; order Thermotogales; family Fervidobacteriaceae; genus Thermosipho_A. The sequence continues at coordinate 28,884 of JASKLO010000016.1, read as the reverse complement.
GGTAATTATTTAGAGTTAAAAAATTCATTTAACGTGGAAATAACTAAAGTTGGCTATGAGTTTGAAGAAAAATCCTTAAATTTCGGAGAGTGATTTAATGTTTTTTGATTTAAAGAAAGATATTTATGTAAATATGTTTGTTGATGAAAAAAAGAAGGTAAATAACAGATGGAATTATATTGGAATGCTGATTGTAAAAGAAGAATTTGAAGAAGAAATTATAAGTTTTTTTAAAAGAACTCAGGAAGAGGAAAAAGTGAAAGAAATGAAATATGAAAATGTGAAGATTAATGGTGGAAAATATAACGTAGCTATGAAATGGCTTGATTTTCTTTGTGATGGCTTTTTGAGTCATCCTGAATGTAAGTTTTTTGTAAATATTTTAGGTATAGACATGGAAAAACTTGATTATTCTTGTTTTGGAGCAAAAAAAGAAATGGAAAAGTATTATCGTTCATATGGCCGTTTCTTTAGAACAATAATAAAAAGTTCTTGGAGTCATTTTTTTAAAAACAAAGACTTTAATTATGTAATACGAAAAGTATTTCATGATACTGAAGGAGTACTTGAAAACGAACAACCATATTTTAAGAGGCAACTAAAAAAAGCGTTTGAAGAAGATGAAAGTTTGCAAATAGAGGATATGGAAATAAAATTTGTAAATTCTAATCCTTCTAAGGAAAAAGTCTATAAAGAATATTCTTATTTAATAGAATTTATTGATTTAGTTTTAGGAGTAGTTTCTTTTGCATTTGATGATGAAAAGGCAAAAGCAAAAAAGTTGCAAGCTAGGAAAAAAATGGTTTTAAAAATAGATGACATACTTCAACAAATTACTTATAATAAAGCTTCTTATTATAAAGCTTATTTAAAAAATTTTGATATATCTTTTTTTCCTAAAAATACATACAATGAAAATATACCAATTGAAAGCCTTTTCTATAAAAGAAAGCCAAGAATTTTTGGACAACAGAAATTGTTTTAGAGGAAAATTTTCTTGCAATTATTTTATAAAGTATCTGGTATTATGATGTTAACTTGAAAAAACTTGTGAAAGGGGAAAAAGGGGGAATAAATGTTTATGCATAGGGGTATAAATGAGTTTGCAGCAAAACCAGAAAATTTTAATGATGAGGATATCAGGAATGAGTTTCAAAGAGATCGAGATCGAATTTTATATTCAAAACCTTTTAGAAGATTAAGTGGAAAAACGCAAGTCTTTTTTGTTGGGACTGATGACCATATTAGGACAAGATTAACTCATACTCTCGAAGTTAATCAAATTGCTAATACTATTTCTAGCTATTTTGGATTAAATACAACTTTAACTGAAGCAATAGCCCTGGAGCATGATATAGGTCATGCCCCTTTTGGCATGCTGGAGAGAGAGTTTTAAATTCAATAATGAATGGAGAAGATTCAGTAAATGAGAAGTTAATAAAATTGGATAAAATGGAGGAAAAAGATAAAGGTTTTAAGCATAACTTGCAAGCATTAAGAATTTTAAAAGATTTAACAATGAATTACAAAGGAACATATGGTTTAGATATATCTAAAAAAACTTTATGGGGAATTGTCAATCATTCTTCTTTAGAGTATAAAGATGGTTCAAAACTTGGTTTTTATGATAGATATTTAAAAAAAGTGAGTAACAAAAATTGGACTATTGAAGCATTAGTTGTAAAAGATGCCGATGAAATAGCTCAAAGGCACCATGATATAGAAGATGCTATTGAACTTGAATTAATTCCAAAGAAAGATTTACTAGAAAAAATAAAAGAAATTTTTGAAACAGAGTTAAAAACGAAAAAAATGTATGGAAAAATTATTGATCGTATAGAATCTGAAAATTTAACTAAAAGTGAGTTAATAACAAATTATTCAAAGCTTATAGTTGACATGTATGTTTCAGAATATATAAAAAGTTTAGAAAATTTGATTATGGAATTAAATGAAAGGGAGGAAATTTGTCATAACGAATTTAGGAAAAATGTCAAGAGTAATTATTTAAAAGAATTTTGTAGGGAACAACTTATAGAAAAAAATACAGGTTTTTCGAAGGAGTTTGAAAAAAAGGATAAAAAGTTTCAAGAGTTTCTTAAAAATGTGGTTTTGAATTCTCAATCTGTTCAAATGATGGATGGAAAAGGGAAATATATTATTAGAAGGTTGTTTCAAGCTTATTTTACAAATCCGCAGCAAATGCCTGATAAAACGATAAAAACATTTTTGAGAAATTTGAGATTACTGTTAGAAATAAAGAAAAAGCAAGAAGATATAATTCCAAGTTTTATTAGAAATGAAATTGAAAGATATCACAAAAGAATTTTAAAAGAAGAGAAAGTTGACAAAAAGTTTGATGTATTTGCAAAATTTTTAGAAAAAAAGATAACAGTATATGAATATAAGGTTATTTTAATGAGGACTATAACAGATTATATCGCAGGAATGACAGATAAGTATGCATTAAAACAGTATGAAATTCTTTATGGAACAGCTTATTAAAGCAAGTAAGGAGGAAAGCTTTATGTTCAAAAATGTTTTTATTTTTGGAGCGGGGGCTGATAACAATTTTTACCCAAAAGTACCTTTAGGGAACGAATTTGTAATAAAGATTTTTTCTAATTTAGGAAAAGTGAGGAAAAAAATAAAGAGTAAGAAAAATAATATATATAAGTTCATTTACAGCAATTTCAAAAGACAAATTTATAAAAAAGGAAATGATTATTTTTTTGAATGGAAATCATCTATAAATCCTATACTTAAAAGTGGTATAGAGAAAATGGATATTGATATATTTCCAGAATCTGGAAAAAAAGTTCCTTTTAATTTAGGTAATGGTCAACAAATATTAATAGTTGAAAATCATTTGCGCAACGTTTTTGAAAGTGATGATAAAAAAGCGAAAAAATTTTTTATAGCTTTGTTGTTAAACATAGGTGGAAGCGAAATAGCGAAATATCAGAAAGAAAATATGATAAATTTGTTTCGAAATCAATTAAAAGAAAAATTAGGACTTGAAGGATCAAATTTAAACGAATTATTTGAAGATTTAGAAGTTCCTATATATTACGAACCAGAACATGTTATAGTTGATTACGTAAAAAGGATTCTTGAAGAAAAAATAAAAAATTTTGAAAACTTTTCTGGTGTAAAAGAATTAATTTATGAAAACTATATTTTGAAAATATTTGATTATACAGTTATATTTGATGAGTTATATGATGTAATTTTAAATTGTGATTTGAAAAATACTAGTCCAGCGAAGGTTTTAAGATATTTACATTTTATGTTGGCAATGGATTTTACAATTCGAGAACTTGAAGATCAATATGAGAAAAGTTATAAAAATAGTAAAAGTTATTATGAAATGGTAAAGAGTTTGAAGCATGATAATCATTATTTTGTAAACTTGAACTATACGAATTTTTTGAAAAAAACTCTTGGTGAAATTTATGTTAATCATATCCATGGTAAAGTAGGGGAATATATGATTCTTGAAGATAGAAAAATAATAAATGAGGAAGAAGTTTATAATATTAAAGATAAAAAAATTATACCAAACTTTGTACCTCAATCTTTGTTAAAACCAATTATTTCTGTTGAGATGATAGAAAGATATTATAAAACATATGAAGCACTAAAAAGTGCAGAAAGATGTATTATAGTCGGTTTTGGTTTGAATAGAGATGATGCACATATTTTGAATATATTACAAACAGCTTTGAGATTTAATAAAAAATTAAAAATCTTTATCTATACAGGTGAAGATATAGGGAATAATTCAGGATATCAGATTTTAAGCAGAGATAATGGAAATAGAATAGAGGTTTTTGATTATAAAAAATGTAATTTTGAAAGTTTTTTAAATCAAATTAAGATTATAGGGTGAAAATATGGATTCTAATGTTAATGATGAGACTTTTGAATATTTAATTTCACAAATACTCAATGAAAATTGCACACCAATACTTGGAGCTGGAATATCATATATTAGTAAGGATAAAGATGATAGTTCTGAGGATTATCACAGAACAGGTACAATGATTAGAAAGATAGCAAAAAGGTCGTGTGGCGAAATAAAATTTAATGAAGAAGATAAAGCTGTTTGTGATGAAATAGAATTTTTACCTTACAAGTTTTGCGACTATTGTATTAGTCATTTTCTTTAGAAAATAACTAACAAAATAAGCGAATTAAAAATAATTAAAAGGAGTGAGTATGTGAAACAGGTAGTTGCTGTAGTTGATAAAGGGACAAATTATGTTTTTCATATTCTTGCAGCATCTGGTGTGAATTTTTACAGTGATTATACTGAAAAATACTCAAATACTTTAAAAAGAAAAGATTTAGATTTTCTTAGAAGGCATAAAAAGCTTCTTAGTTTTCAAAATGGAAATGCATCTGAGCTTGTAGATCCTATAATTTTCTTTCCAGCATATTTAAACCTTGATTCTCAAGAGAAAATTAAAGAGTATTTTAATCTATTATTAGATGCTCTAATTAAAGATGAAATGCCTTTTATTAAAAAGTATCATGATTATATAAAAAGAAGGATGCTTTGGGTGCCTGAAATTAATTCAGTGTGGTTTGAAAAAATAAAAGATAAAGTATCTCTTATTGAAAAACTTGGGAAGATTTACATAGAAAATTTTCATACATATGAAAAAGAGGTGTGGCCAAAAGAAAAAGAAAGGTTAGAAAAAGTAGCAAAAGAGATAAACAAAAAACTTAGAAAATTAAATCTTATAGAGTGCTGGGAAAAGTTAACGGGAATTGATTTTAAAGTATCTGAATATCAAATAGTTCTTGTTTCTGCAATAAAAAATGGGCCAAATGCTAATTCTCTTGGATATGATAGAAATGTTTTTTATTCAGAAAATGATATAGAATTGACAATAGATTTTATAAGTCATGAAGTTGGAACTCACATTATGTTTGACAGTGTAAAAACATTTATGGAAAAGATGTTTTTAAATACGAATACTACTATGGATGATAAAACGAAAAAATTCCAGCGTTTTTATAAAGCATACGAATGTCTTGCGCAGTTTTTTAACACCAAAATACTTGGAGAAGAACTTAACTATAATCTTTCAAATTTTGAATCTGAAAAATATTTAAGTTTTTATAGTAAATTATACAAATCAGGGACAAAATCACACGATAAAATGCTTAAAGCTGCTATGGAAACCTTGAAATAAAAAATTTACTTAAATTGTTGAATAAAACGCTGTTATTTGGCTTATTCAAATAATTTTTTAATTTTTTTCAAATGTAATACCATATTTTGCATATTGGTAGCGGAATAATTATCTTCTTTATATTCAAATTTTCTTTGATAAAGATTAAAAATTGATGTAATGAAATCATTTTCTCAAACACTGGAAGAAAGACTCTCAAAAATTTTGTAAATTACTAGAAAGCTTTTTTCAAAGAAGAGTACAAAATGAAGCATATTCAGTATTCCAAAAAAATTTATAGAATTTGATGGAAATGATTTAAGGAATTTTGTTTTTCTTTTATTTTAATCATTTCGAGCGTGAAGTATGAAAAACTTTAGGCTAGCAAAAGTTGAGGAAATATATTTATACTATTTTAGCACTCCTTTTTAAATGTTTTGAGAAACAAAGAACCTCAGATTTTCCTGTAGTTTTGTTCTTGTATTGAATATGACAATAATATTACATTGTATTTGGACTGTTTATAAATAAAAAACATTTAATTTTTTAAACAGTCCTAATTTAAATAAGCTTATAACGTGGGCAATCAAGATTTTTGCTTATCTGAACTTTCAATAATAGCTTCATAATATTTTTGCAATTCTTTTTTGATTTCGTATTTTATAATTTCTTCAGGTGTGTTTTTCAAAATCCCTAACCTTATCAATTCAAATTGTTCAGGAAAAAATTGATACAGTAATTCATCTGGTATATTATTTTCTAAATTTCTTAAGAGGATATTTAAAGAATCTTTAATTTCAGGTTCATTCCAATAGTATCTTATTCTATCAAGCAAACTGTATTTAAGCATTATTTCAATACTTTTATTTGAATCTGTATAATACTTCTTCCAATATTTTGGCATTTTTTTCATAACAGTCACAATTTTCTTTATCAAGTTTGATTTTTTATCTTTTTCAATTATTTCATCTTCTATAAAAGTTAAGAAAAATACTGCTCTTCGAAATGCAGAAGTTAATGCGGGTCCAACTTTAAGAATGCGTATTCCGTCACTTACCATTTCTTTCAATGCTTTTTTTGATTGATAATCAGTTGAATGAGCTTCAATGAATAATCTTTTATTTTTAATGTAATTTAAAATATCTTTTGTTTTATCACTATTGTAATCATCAACTTCATAATTGTTAAAACTTATTCCCAATCTTACAACCATGGTAATTATTTTTTCTAATGCTCCTGGAAAATTTTGGAATACTTTTTCTAAACTTTCAAGAGAGTCTCTCAATTCATCAAGAGTAGTTACATCTGTAACTTCTTCCCCACCACCTGCAGCAGGAACTTCTGTACCTACTACATAAACAAGTTTAGTACTCTGGGAATATTTTTCAGCAATTTCGTATAATCTTGCTTCTCTTTTAGCAATTGTTAAGACATTAAGTTTTTTAGTATCGTTGCCAAGTGGCATGCTGCAATCTAAATGAATTTTTCTAAACCCAGCTTTTACAAAAGACTTAACAAGTTCTTCTGCATTTTCCATGGCTAAAGATGCTGGCATTTCTTTCCAAGGGTCAGGGCCCAGGTGATCTCCACCTAAAAGCAATTTATCTTCTGGAAAATTGTATTTTTTTATCAAATCTTTTATATATTCTACATACTTTTCTGGAGTAAATCCAGTATAACCTCCAAATTGATTAACTTGATGGCAAGTGGCTTCAAGCAATAAATATTCATTTTTCTCTTTTGCAAATTCGATTGATGCTCTTATCACATATTCGTTGGAACTACAAACCGAGAAAATTCCCCTTTTAGATAAAAATTGTTTATTCAACCACATTTTTAAAGCTTCTCCTTATATTAATTTGCTCGTAACCCCCAAAATAAGGTGTCATATACCACGGTAAAGAATATTTGCTTTTTTCTTTAAGCCAAGAAAGATAATTTAAACCTGTATTTTTTAAATAAAATTCCATTTTTTCTTCATTGTTAAAATATTTAATTATATTTTTCCATACAACTCTACCAACCAAAAAACCAGATGCTCCTGAAAGAACATTGTTTTCTAAAATGGGTAAAAATCTATTTATTTCAACACCGCCACTTAAAACTACCCATGGTTTTCCAAGGCTTGCTTCAAAAACTTCACTAGCATTTACACTCTCAATAAAGGGTTCTATTTTAAACAAATCAACCCCATAGCCTTCTGATGAAAAGTTTTTGATTGCTGAAAGAATAGCTTTTTTTTGCCCTTTTGAAACACCATAAGTTACAATTTCAAGTATAAAAAGTAGATCCAAGTCTTTCGCCTGTCCTCCAACTTTTTTTACAAACTTTTTTTGTGCATTCTTTATTTTTTCATCTGCATCATCGTTCCAATAAATTAAAAGTTTTATGGCATCACATCCCCATTTTTTAGCTAATTCAATAGCATCCTCTCTAAAGAGCTCATTTACTCTACCATCTGCTACTTCTGTATAACCGCTTTTTTCAATAGATAAAATTATTCCAGTATTAGGATGAATGTATGATAGAAAATCAGGAAAGGCATATTCACCATCAACTAAAACAGCACTTGCATATTGTGATAAAGTCTTCAAAATGGTCTTTTTAATTTTTTTAATTGCATCTTCCTGTTTTTTTCTATCTAATCCATACTCCTTTAATAATTTAAAAAGTGATTGTCTTTGATCAAGAGCCAACATTTGGAAAATACCATCGTTATTTGATATTCTTCTAAATCCCATAAATTTTCCTGGTGAGTACTCCATCATTTCACCTCCATATCTTTAGTTTAATTTTATTATATTTTTTAAGAATTTAAAAACTTAGAAACAAAAAGATTTTTCTATTAATTTCCTCTATTTGTATATTATCAGCTGTAATTCTTTTTAAATAAATTTGTTTTATCACAATCGATTATCATACAATAACTATTGTGAATGTTTTTGAACGTTTTTGAACGAGGTGAAAAAATGTTAAGAGAGGAAAGATTAAAAAAGATAATGAATTTATTAAAAGAAAAAAATCATGTTACTACTAAAGAAATAAGTAAGTTGTTTTCAATTTCAGAAATAACTGTTCGAAGAGATTTAAAATTCTTAGAATCTCAAGGATTGATCGAAAGAAAGCATGGAGGAGCCATTCTAAAAAACTTTTTTATGGAAGTTCCGTTTTTTTTAAGGCTTGATATTAGAAAATCTGAAAAGCAAGCTATAGCTCAAAAAACCATTGAACTTATTAACAATGGTCAAACTATTGCTATGAGTGGTGGTACAACTGTTTATTATGTTGCCAAAGCTTTAGAAAATAGTTCTGTTCATGATTTGACAATTGTTACAAATTCAATCACAACTGCATGGGCAATAATTGGTTTAAACAAAAATTTTAAACTTATACATTCAGGGGGAACTGTAAAACCTGGTTCCTTTGAATGTATTGGAAGTCATACTATTAATTTTTTTATGAACATGGAATTCGATGTTTATATTTTAGGAGTAGATGGCTTAGATTTAAATAAAGGTATAACATTCTCTGATTTTGAAGAAAGAAATATTGCATCAACAATAATAAAAAATTCTTCAAAAATTGTAGTTGTAGCTGATGAAGACAAACTTGGGAAGATTGCTCCATTTAAAGTTTGTGAAATATCAGATATTGACATTTTAATAACCAAGGCAGATGAAAATTTAGTAAGCAATTTTAGAACGTCTGGAATAAAAATAATTAATTTAGATTAGGAGGGATAAGATGACACTTGTTGAAAAAGAAATTTTTGAACAAAGAACTGTTTTGAAGGAAATTTTTGGTTTTTCCAAACAAACTTTTGAAAGTCAGAAAATTCCAAAGTTTATTGTTGATTCAGATATTGTTTATTTTGTTGGTTGTGGTTCTTCATATTATCTTGCTATAGCTGCTTCTAAATACTTTAGTCTTAAAACTGGAATTGAAACAAAAGCGTTAGTAGGCGGAGAAATAATGTTTGCTGATAATTGCAACATTGGCAAGAAGGGTATTAAAAAATCTGCTATTTTAATTTCTCGTTCTGGTGAATCTTCTGAAGTCGTTTATGCTGGAAAGGTTTTGAAAGAATTATCTATACCAACTATTGGTATTACACTTTCTAAAGATAGTTCACTGACAAAGATAGCTAATTTTTCTTATATTCTACCTATAGATGAGAAATCTATTGTCATGACAAAATCTTTTTCTTCAATATTATTATTTTTGGAAATTATGTCAGATACAATTGCAAATGAAAATGTAAATGCCTATAAAGAAATTTTGGATAAAACTGAGTCTATTATTAATGATTCATTTACTCAAATTGAAAAGAACGATCTATTAAATGGTAATCATTATGTTTTTTTAGGTGTTGGTACTTATGAAGGTATTGCAAGAGAATCTGCTTTAAAACTTCAAGAAATGTCCCTTACAACAATTGAAGCATATTCAACATTTGATTATCGTCACGGACCAAAATCCTTATTCTCAGAAAATTCAATAGCGATAATTTATGGAAACGAAACATTCGAAGAAACAAAATTAAAACATGAACTTGAAAGCTATGGGGGGAAAGTGATTATTAGAAAAACTCTTTCTAAAGATCAAAAAGATGCATTTTTACAGGTGATTTTTGGTCAAATACTCGGTTTAAAATTAGCTTATCATAAAAATATTGATGTTGAAAAACCAAGAAATTTAACCAAAGTAGTTAAATTTTAATACACCAATCTAAAGGAGGTGGGGTTTATGAAAAAGTTTCTTATTGTTTTAATGGTACTGTTTTTTGCAATCTCATTGTTAGGTGCAGAAAAAGTTTTAAGGGTACTCATGCCTATTGGTGGAGGTTATACAATTGAAGATCAAGAAGCTATAGCAAAGGAATTTGAAAAAGATAATCCAGGGGTTAAAATCGAAATGGAATTTGTAGGTTGGGATGAACTTTGGAATAAGATTATCACATCAATTGGTGCAGGAGCAGCTCCTGATGTAATGTATATTGGTTCACGGTGGATTCCTGCTCTAGCAGAGATGGGTGCAATTATCCCCTTAGATGATTATGTTTCGCCAGAAAAAAAGGCCCTATATTACGATACAGTATGGGACACAGTGACATATAAAGGAAAAATCTGGGGAATAGTAAGAGCTATGTCTACAAAAGTTTTTATTTATAACAAAAAATTATTCGAAGAAAATAATGTACCAATACCAAAAACATGGGATGAATTGCTTGAAGCTGCTCGAAAAATTTATAATCCTAGCAAAGGGATTTACGGTATAGCAATGGCAGGTAAAAAATTTGTTTCTACAGTTACTCAATTCCAACAATACCTGTATGCAAACGATGGTAGGATTGTTGATGAAAATGGTAAAGTAACTATAAACAACAATAATGCAGTAGAAGCATTAAATTTCTATGTGAAACTTTCAAAGTACGCCCAACCAGGTATTCTTGAATGGAAAAGAGAAGATTTAATCAAATTATTTGAAACTGGTAAAGTTGGTATGTATATTGACCATGTTCATAATGCTCTTAAAGCTATAGAAAAGGGTATCGATGTTGGTTTCTTTATGATACCTGGTGGTCCATCATCAACGAAACCATTCTCAACTGTTATAGTAACCGATTCAATTGCAATATCAAGTCAATGTAAAGATAAAGAACTTGCTATTAAATTTATGGAATACATGACAAGCTTTGAAAAACAAGCAGAATGGGATCTAAAACTTGGATTTGTTCCTCCAATGATTAAAGAAAAAGATCTTCAAGAATTTCAAAAATGGTATTGGAAACCTTACATAGATGCAATTAAATATGGCTATCCTGAAGCAGTTAACATAAAAGATTGGGAAGGTGTTCAAGAAGTTGTTTTAGATGCTATCCACTCTGTTTTACTTGGTGTATCAGACGCACAGACTGCTTTAAATCAAGCAGCAAAAGTAATTGAAATTCTTCAAAAATAGCTTTTAGGGGAGGAAGTCTCCTCCCCATTTTATATGGAGGGATATAATGACTAAAAAGAAGACCGTTCCATACGTTTTAATAATTCCTTTGCTTATTGCTTTTGGTATTTTTATGTTTTATCCTTTATATAAAGTAATTGAAAATTCTTTCTATGAATCGAGTTTTCTAAATCCATTTAAAAGACAATTTGTGGGGTTTGAAAACTATAAATGGTTGTTTAATTTTAAACTTTTTAATCCTAAATGGTCATATTTTATGTCCGCTTTTGGAAGATCGTTATTATGGGTTGGACTTTCAGTAACTCTGAAAATCATTATTGGACTTGGAGGAAGTTTATTATTAAACAGTAAACATTTATCGGGTTCAAAAATTTACAGAATTTTGATTGTCGTTCCTTGGGCTATTCCTTGGGCTATGGGTGCTATGATGTGGGCATGGACGCTCAATGGTCAATTTGGAATAGTAAATTCTTTTTTACTAAAATTACATATAATAAAGAGTCCAATTAGTTTCTTTTCCACCCCTCTAACTGCTTTTATCTCGACAATTTTAGTTGATGTTTGGGCAGGGCTTCCCTTTGTATTGATTATGTTATTGTCGGGGCTCCAGAACATACCTGAAGTTCTTTACGAAGCTGCTACAATTGATGGTGCTGGAGATTTTACTAAATTTACAAAGATTACCTTACCTACTTTAAAACCCGTTATTTTAACTGTTAGTCTCTTATCACTTGTGTGGACCTTTAATTCATTTGATATAATTTGGATTTTAACCAGAGGTGGTCCTCTCAATTCAACGGAAACTTTGCCAATAGCTATTTATAATGTTTCTTTCCTTATGACAAGATTTGGTGGAATTGGAAAGGCCTCTGCAATGACAATTGCACAAGTTTTACTGGTCACAATTGTGTCGATATTCTATATAAAAATTCTGGGGAAGGGAGCTGAAGGATGAAAAAAGCTATTTATAAAAAAATTATATACCAAATTTTAATGCTTATGATAGTAGTATTTTTATATTTGCCAATTTACCAAATGATAATAACTTCTTTACGGCCGGCAGAATTACCCTGGGAATCTCCTGCTCCACTTTTTCCAGAGAAAATTACATTCAGCAATTTTTTAAAAGCATTTCAACTTGTTCCTCGAATGCCAAGATATTTGTTAAATAGTTTCATATACGGTATAGGAGTTAGCACAATTTCGCTTCTTGTTGCAATTCCAGCTGGATATGCTTTGGCAAGATTTAAATTTCTACTTAGAAAAGGGTTAATGGTAATAGTAATTTATGCAAACATGTTTGCTCCAATAATGCTATTAGTTCCAATTTATGTCATTATGAGAAAATTTGGGCTTATTAACACGTATTTCTCAGTTATTCTCTCAGGATCTATTTTTACTATTCCTCTCTCTACTTGGTTGGTAACATCATATATGCAAGGAATTCCAAAAGATATAGAGGAAGCAGCTTTAATCGATGGATGCACAACATATTCTACAATTTATAGAATTGTAATTCCAATGATTAGTCCTGCTTTAGTGGCTGTCTTTATTTATGCCTTTATAACAGGATGGAGCCAACAATTTATTCTTGCATTGGGACTTATTAAAAATGATCAATTAATGCCAATTGTTCAAGGATTATACCAATTTTTCAGTAGAAGCTCTGTAAGATGGAATGAACTAATGGCAGCCATTCTTATTTCAACAATAATACCTGTTATCATGTTTCTTCTTGTACAGAAATACATTGTTAAAGGTTTAACTGCTGGGGGTTTAAAAGAATAACTCTTACAACGTAAGGAGGAAGTAAATGTTATTTTTAGGTATTGATGGTGGTGGAACTAAAACTAAAGCCGTTCTAGTTAGTGAAGATGGAAAGCTTTTGGGATTAGGATTATCCGGGCCAACCAACTTACTTGAAAATGGGGAAAAATTATTTATAGAAAATCTCAAAAAATGTTTGAGCGGACTATTGAAAAAAGTTAAAAATAAAGAAGTCATCTCCTGCTTTGGATTGCCAGCTATAGGAGAATTCAAAGATAGCGAAAAAGTTGTTTCAAAAATCTTAGAAACTAACTTTAATATTAGGCCAAGAATAATTGTTAATGATGTTGTAATTGGTTGGGCCGCAGGGACCCTTGGAAAAGATGGAATTCATATTGTTGCAGGTACAGGAGCTATAGTTTTTGGAAAAAAAGGTGATAAAACTATAAGGGTAACAGGCTGGGGAAGCCTGATTGGAGATGAAGGAAGCGCTTATCATATTGGATTAGAAACTTTAAGAGAAGTTTCTAAACAATTAGACGGAAGAAGTAGAAAAACTGTTTTAACAGAAATTGTGTTTAATGGTCTAAATTTGAAGACTCATTATGATTTTATTGATTTTGTATATTCTGCAGATGATAGGAGAAAAAAAATAGCATTTGTTGCGCAATTAACATACGAAGCTGCTCTCCAAAATGACTTTAAGGCTCTCAAAATTCTCAAAAATGCCGGAAAAGAACTAGGGCTTTCTATTTATGCAGGTGTAAAAAAATTGGGATTAATAAATCCTCTAATCACATATAATGGGAGTGTTTTAGAAAAAAATCTTTTTGTTAGAAAAGCATTTGAAGAATATCTAAATAAAAAAATTCTCAATCCAATAATTAAGCAAGTTGAATTTGATCCTGTTTTAGGTGCTATTGTTCTAGCTTATAAAGAGAAATATAAAGAAATTCCCGAAGATTTTATACTAAAATTAAAGAAAATTAATAATTATATAATAAATTGAGGAGTAACTAATATGATAATAGAAAAGGTGCTCATTGTTGACCCGGTAGATGGAGAATATTGCGGAAGTGTAGAGATTGAAGACGGAGTTATAACAAAGGTAGAAAAAAAGGATAGTATTCCAAATAAAATTTTAATGCCAGGTTTTGTTGATACACATACCCATGGATATTTAGGGATAGATTGTATGAGTGCTTCACCAAAAGAATTTGAAAAATGGGCTGATATAGTTTTAGGTGATGGTGTAACAACGTTATTTCCTACCACAGTTTCTTCATCAAAAGAGAAACTAGAAAAAGTGATAGAAAGCTTTTCAAAAACAGAACATCCTTCCTTTTCATATCTTCATTTTGAAGGTCCTTTTATAAACAAAGAAAAAGCTGGAGCTCAGAACAAAGAATATATAACTAACTTTTCAAAAGAGAAATTACCAGATTTAAAAGACAAAGTAAAAATTATTACAGCCGCGCCTGAATTAAGAGGCTTTAAAGAATTAATAAAGTTTACAAAAGATAACGACATTAAAATATCTCTTGGTCATTCAAATGGTACATTTGAAGATTTTAAAGATGCATATGAAAATGAAGTAAGAAGAATTACACATTTTCCAAATGCACTTAGAAAATTTCATCACAGGGAAGTTGGAGGAATTGGTGCAGCTTTTACATTTGATTTTTACGTAGAGCTAATAGTTGATAACGTACATTTGTCGAAAGAGTTTGTAAAGCTGGTATATAAAATAATCGGACCAGAAAGGATAATTTTAGTAACAGATAGCATATCAGCAGCAGGATTAAAAGATGGGATATATGAGCTTGGAGGAGTATTGGTAAAGGTAAAAGACGGGATAGCCAAAACTGAAGAAGGAACCCTTGCTGGAAGTACGTTAAAGTTTATAGATGCAGTGAAGAACTTCAAACAGATAACAAACTGTAGTTTAAAAGAGTTATCAATGGTTTCATCGTATAACGCATTAAAAAGTGTAAGTATACATGGCGGAAGAATTAAAGAAGGTTATCCTGCCAAGCTTCTTTTATTAGATGAAAATTTAGATTTAATAAAGGTTTTATGAAACAACAAAATCATAGGACAACAACTTTTCTGAAGCAAAAATTTACTACAATATTTATTATTAATATTCATAACGTATTTTAAAAATCTTAGCAAGAGAGTGAATGAAAAAGAGCTGAAAAAATCAATAAATATTTGGTAAATGTATAAGTGCAGGATTATGGAAAAAGGCAAGGTTAGCTAGATTTAGCAAAGTAGATGAGAAATAGGGCTTTTTGCTAAGTAATAAATAAACTTAGGAGTAATGGGATAATTTATTTCAAAGTGTACTTGCTTCAAATAGATTGACACAGAGAGATTAAGGATGGGTCATATAATGTAATAATACTAAACAAGATTAGTATAATCATAATTATAAATAATTATGTTAAATGGATAGATTAAAAACTTTATTACCATTATAAGCTTACAAGTAGCCAGTAAGTTCTTCGATGATTTGTTTAATTTGTGCTTTTAAATTGGTATATCGTTTCTTGACATAAATATTGTCTTGTGAATATTTTGGACATAAAATAAGATTACTTTACCACAAAAAGCCAAGAATCCATAAAGGTATTTTATTTCTTATTGGCAAATCAATATCATCTCTAATAACAAAATCTGAGTTTTTAATTTTTTTTCTACTTCCACCAACTTCTATTTTTATACCATCAAATATAAAATCACCATCTTTTTCATCTTTTAAAGTAAAGATTTTTCCTTTTTCTTTTAAAGAAAAGACAACAAAAGCTTCTCTGAAATTACCTATTTCCCCATCGAAAATATAATAATAAGACGGATCTGCTAAAAACATTTTATCTCCTTTTGAATTTACACTTGTTTTTTGCTTTTTATATACTATATTTATAAGTTCTGATTCTTGGAGAACGTCTAAAATTTCGTATAGCTTTGATTTTCCAACACCCCATTTTTTACACATTGACTCAACATTTATAGTGGGTATCTTTGAGAAGATTAGATAGTCGATTATAGCTTTTATCAACCTCAAGTGATTATCTTTTAAATTTTCCAGAAAAAAAGGTATATCATGGTAAATACTTTTTTCCAAAACATTTATCATTTTTTCAGAAAAATTTCCTTCTAAAAAGAAAGGTCTAGTACCGGCTTTTGAATATTCTTTGAAAAGTTTCAGAATTTCAATTTCTTTTGTAATTGATATAATATAATCTTTATCAAAATTAAAAGGAGATTTAATTTCTTCAAATTTTTTTCCTGTATTTAGGTATATAAATTCTCTAAAAGATAACAATGGAAGTTTTGCTTTTACAAATCTTCTTGATAAATCTGCTATTCCTTTTCTTAGTATAATGCTGCTACTATCACTTATCCAAATCTTTTTACTTGGAAAGGAATCAAACAAAGATTTAACTTGTATGCTCCAGTTGTTTAAATAATGAACTTCGTCGATAATTATTCCTTGATATCCTTCTAAAAATATTTTTTCTCCTAAATCGTAAATAGATATTTGGGAAAGTAATGGATCATCACCTGAAACATAAAAAAGATTGTATTTCTTTGAAATCATTAAAAGGTATGTTGTCTTACCTACTCCTCTTGGTCCATACAATAATACCCCTCTTGCGCTGTTATATTTTTCTAATTTCTTGAAAAACAGTCTTTTCCTCTCAGGAAGAGAGTTTATCAATCTTTCCATTTTGATTTCTAGTCTTTCTAAAATTTCATGACTTTTCATTTTAATCACCTCTTTTGTTCTAATACAAAACAATTTTATCACAATTTCGTTTTAAATTAAAACTAAAAAATTAAATTATCATCAAATCGTTTTATAACAAAACGAAAGACAACTATAATCGTTTTATATTGAAACGAATATAATTTCAATTTTTTAAAAGGTAGATAAATTAGTACAGGTTGTTATAGAAATGTTTTTTGTATAACTCATGAAGTTCTAGAAATGTTTCCTATTGTAATAATAAAAAAGAATATGAATGTAGAAAAGAGAAATTTCAAAATCAGGTTTTGAAAAAGTGCTTTTTAGAATCATAGATTTATCTTATATTGCATTTTTTTGTAAAATGTAGAAAATACTAAAAAATACTAATAAGTATGTAAAGCTCAAAACCTGAAAACACCTCAATTTATAGATGATGGAGCATTTTTCAAGGTAATAATCTACAAAGTGCCGGAAAGGTGCCGGAGGAGTGCCGGATAATGCCGGAAAAGTGCCGGATATGAAAAGAAAATTTTAGATTTTCTTTTTAAAAATCATAAAATACTAGAATTGATGTTGAAAAACTTTTCAGTGTAAAAGAAAGAAAAGCAAGGACTATTTTGAAGAATTTGGTCGATAAAGGTGTTTTAAAAAGAAAAAGAAAAGGTTCAAAGGTATATTATGAGTTGAATGAAAATAAAAATAGTAAATAGGATATTAATTATTTTCATTTGCTCTATACCTGAAACTTATTTCCATTTTAAGCTTTTCTCCTTTTTTGTGTATCAATTTATCATTGCTATGTAATATGTCCAACCAGCATCTTTTGTGAGTACTTTTGTCATATCGATTTCAAGCACTTTTCTGGGTCTGGCAGGGCTTTATTTTCTTTTGGATTGTTCTACAATCTTTTTTGTGCTCAACTTTGGAGTGCAATCTATATTAAAAAGTATTGAATTATTTTTGGCTGTAATTTTTATCTTCTGCATCTCCCAGTATAAAATCTTTGTAAGTTCTTTTCGTTAGTTCACTTATTATTCCATTGTTTAGAAATTCATCAATGATTTTTGGAAAACCACCACAACTTATATATTTTAGAAAATATTTTTGAATGTATGAATATTTAAATTGCAATGTTTTCAATTCTTCTTCTGACATTGATAGAATTTCAATGATATCTTTTTCTTCAATGTCAATCTTTAAAGTTTTCAAAACTTCTCTAAAACTAATTGGAAGATAAACTAAATCTTTTCCAAATCCCTTTCTTCCAGGAAGTCTTTCTCTTGAACTTTTCAAATCATATGATGAAGAACCTGTAAGAATTAACATGGAATTATCTAGAAGTCCAATATCCACTAAAAATTTTATAGGATACTGCCAATTTTCAATTGTTGTTATTTCGTCTAAGAAAATGTATTTCATTTGTTTTTTTGAATTATTAAATGTTTGAAGATAAATTTTAATAATTTCTATTAATTCATAAATTTGTTTGAATTTGTCTAGTAGATTCGATAAAAGCGTACGCATTTGTCTAATTTATTTGATAAATAAATGCCATTTAATTTGTAATTTCAAATAAACTATTTAGTCTTTCATATAAAAGAGATTTTTGTTATTGAAATGAAAAATTGAGATGGATATTGGAAAGTGAAAGTGAGAAATGCATAGAAAGTAGTTTCAAATTCAACTAAAAAAACGAAAGACACATTAAGTCATTTTTAAAATGGATGGAAAACAACTACAAATAGGATGTGTGAGAAAGTAAAAAAATTCAATTTTTTGCGTGGTTGTGCTTAGTAAAGATGAATAAAATCGAAAAATTGTTCTATACCCCTTTTTTAAAGGAAGTTTTTCATTAATGTGGGTTATTTTTAGTTTAAAAAGTAAAAATTTTTAAAAAAGTGTGGTTTTCTCACCAAATTATAAGCACAAAACCTTTATTAATTTGAGCGGTTATTATACAAGTTTAAAAACTCTTTAGGATTGTAGATTTTTATATTTTCAACATTCTGAAAATGCTTTTTATTTCCAGTTATTATTGGTGCACCAGTATAAAAAGCTACTTCGATGAAGGGTAAATCTCCTTTATCAATTAAATCTAATTTAATCGGTGGTGGTGATACAAGAATTGATGTAGATTCAATAAAATAGATAAGATCATCAATTAATCCTGATGGAAATCCGAATTTATCTCTTGATAATACTTCTCTATACTCATTGATTATTCTGCTGTCAGCACAAATTAAAAGCTTTCCCGAAAGTATTAAATTCAAAATCTCTGCAGGAATACTTTTTGGTTTTAACACCCCAGAAACTATAACATTAGTATCAATGACTGCTTTCATTGCGCACTTCCTTTATAACTTTTTCAATTTCTTCTTCATTAAGTTTATCTAAGCCTTTCTGTTTTGAGATAATTCTCAATTTTTCAACAGCCATCATAGCTTTTGCTTGTCTAAATGCTGTTAAGGTATTTTCAACATTTTCATCAACACGGATAACAACTGCAACAGGCTTTCCATTTGATGTTACAATGGTTTCCTTTTCCTTCCATAAAACAGCAGGGTTTGATCGTATTTCTTTACTATTTATATAACGCATCATATCACCTCCTATATCCTACTATTTATCATACCATATTAGAAATCTATAATCAAGTGTGAATTGATTTAGAAATGAGTGTGTATAAAAATTAAATCGAAAGAACGATTTTCTTTTCTCAATATTACTTTATACTCCTGAATGGAAATATGTAAAATGCCAATTTTTCTTAGCAATTTCTAAACATTCACTTCTTAATAGCAATTCTTGTATTCATTAATCCCTGCTTTTTTATTTTTTCACGCACACTCACCAAAAATTACATTATCGTTATTATATATGAGAATATCTATATCATATTATTTTTTTGGTAGGAGGGTTGGGTTTTTCTATTAATTTTGATGTTTATAGTATTTTACTTTAAATATGGGAATATGTTGGAGACCAAAAGAAGATTATATGAAAAGTATGATACTATAACAGTTTATATAAAATATTTCACCGTTTTCCAAAGTGAAATCAAACCATTGATAATGCATAATTTAAAAAAATGACGCATCATTTTTTTAAGGCGATGCGTCAAATGATTTAATTAAAACAAAACTATTTCTAATAAGGTTAAGATAGGGTTGATAAAATAGAGGGGTTTTTAAGCATTTGGTTTGTGCATACCAGATATAATATTTTACTTAGAAGCTATATATATTTGTAGTTTAATTTATTTTTTTACAGTACTATACTGCTATTATGCCCTGTTGTAAATTCTGTTTCAACATCCTGTTTTAACTTTAATACTATAAGCTTAACTTTATCATGAACATCCATTTTATGAGCAACATTAGCCGGAATTATAACCACCGTATTTTTCTCCAGTTTTACCTTTTTTGGATTTTTAATTTCGTTTCCTCGGTATTCACCTTCAGAGACTTTAAATTCAGATACCAATTCTTTTCCATAGTAAAAGATGGCACTACCTTCTAAGATGATATAAACATCAGTGTAATTTAAGTGCTTTTCAGGTTCCCCAATAAAATTTGATATTTCCGATATTTTTAGATAATTTCCAGCCGATATATCTAACTGTTTGTTTGAAAAGTTTTCAAAAACATCCTCATAAATTTTCACATCATCCATTGCAACATCCCCCTATAAAAGTTTTTTTACTAACTTAACGATATAGCCTCCAAAGAATACTAAAAATATCAAAATTATAAATGAAATTGAAATTGGTCTATTAAAAAATGGCATCCAATTTCCACCTGTTTTGGTAAGCCCTACTCTTAAATTATTTTCTATCATTGGGCCAAGAATGATGCCTAAAATCATCGGGGCAAGTGGTACATCAATCTTTTCAAACAAATATCCAATTAGACCAAATGCAAGCATAACGTAAATATCAAAGTAACTATTTCTTATTGCATATGCACCAATCATAGAAAACATAATTACCGCTGTTAAAACAACTGAAGTTTTCATTTTTAAAAAATATGTATAAACTCTTATTCCAAGATAGCCAACAATAATCAATAAAAACTGAATAAGAATAGCTATGAAAAATAATCCTTTTATAAGTTCACCATTTTCCTGGAAGATTAATGGCCCTGGTCTTAATCCATACATTAACATTGCTCCTAAAACAATAGCTGTAATTGTATCACCTGGTATTCCAAAAACTAATGCTGGTATCCATGTACCACCTAACGCAGCGTTATTAGCACTTGTAGGAGCTATAACTCCTTCAACAATACCAGTTCCAAATTTTTCTCCTTTTTTTGATGTCTTTTTCTCTACCCCATAGGCTACCCATGCTGCAATATCTGCACCCGCACCTGGCAGAGCTCCAACAAATGTTCCTATAACTGCAGATTTTACGACTATGAAGAATTTCTTTACCATAATCTTAAACGCTTCAAAAAGAGAGGGTTTTATCTTTTCATTTATAGCCGGTAACTCAAGTTCTTTTTCACTTCCTTGAATTCTTTTTAAAACTTCTGAAATACCAAATAATCCTATCATTGCAGGTATAAACCCAATTCCATCCATTAGTTCAATACTTCCAAATGTGAATCGTGGATAACCAGTTGTAATATCTAGTCCAATAGTAGATATCAGTAGTCCCAATAAAGCAGAAGATAATCCTTTCATTAAATTTCCTCTACTCAAGACAGCACTCATACTCAGTCCAAAAATTCCCAACCAAAAGTATTCAAAATTAGTAAACCTTAAGGCAAATTTTGCAAGTGGAGGAGCAACTAAAATTAATAATAATACTCCAATAATCCCGCCTGTTGCAGAGCAAATTAAATCAAGAGACAGTGCTAGACTACCTTTACCCTTTTTTGACATTTCAAATCCATCTAGTACTGCTGCCCCAGAAGCAGGTGTACCAGGTATCCGCAAGAATGTTGCAGGAATATCACCTGCAAAAATTGAAGAAAATGAAGCGCCAAGAATCATAGCTAAAGCTGCAAGAGGAGGCATGTAATATGTAATAGGTATAATTAGAGCTACTGCCATGGTTGCTGTTAGTCCAGGCATCCCCCCTACAAATATTCCAAAAAACATGGATATTAAAAGCGGAATTAATACGTTGGGTTGAAGTGCTGATAAAACATAACTCATCGTTTGTCACCTCTTTGCATCAGAATGGCAGAAATTTTTGTGGAAAAGGAATTAAAAAGATCTTTTCAAAAATTAAAACTATAATGACAGTTAAAATTAGCGAATAAAGTAGTGACTTTAGAATCTTTACTCCAAATATCGACATTATAACAGTTGCAAAAACAAACGTGCCAATTTTAAAACCAACAAGATTTATAAATGGAACATATAGTCCAATACCTAAAATTATAGTTAAAACCCTTAATAAACCCTTTTTTGTAGTAATTTTTTCTTCATTTTCCATCTTAGTTTTTTTCAATTTAAGTAGTGAAGTAATAACAAAATAACTTCCCATTATTACTAGTAAAATAGAAATCAGGAAAGGAAAAAATTTGGGCCCAGGAAGTTTATTACCCCTAACAACGAAATCAGGAAAACTAGAACCGTAAATAAACACAAAAACACTTATTGCTATAAGACTTAATCCATACATTAAGTTTTTAAACCTCATAACGTCCCTCCTAAAGCCCCCCTTTTTTCAATAAGGGGGGCGTTAGTTAATTATTTAATGTAACCACCAATTTTTAAGACTTCTTTCCAAACTTGATCTTGTTCTTTTACAAAGTTATAGAATTCTTCTGAGCCTCTCCATGTCATACCAAATCCGTTTTTGTTCATAAATTCTTTAAAAGCATCAGAATTGTAAATTTTCTTCAATGCATTTTCCAAAGTTTTGATTACTTCTTTAGGAGTACCTTTTGGAACTGCAACGCCTCTCCATGTTCCTGAAGACCAGTTTACACCTTGTTCTTTTAAAGTTGGTATATTTGGAAATCTTGGATCACGTGAGTCTGCCATAATTGCTAGTACTTTTAATTGCCCTGATGAAATTTGTGGCCAAGCTTCAGGAATACTACAGGTAATAACATCAACATGTCCTCCGAGAAGTTCAACAATTGAAGGAGCAGCGCCTGCTGTTGGAACCCATGTTACATAATCAGGTGAAATACCAACGGCGTTTAGCATACCAATTCTTGATAAATCCCAAACAGAACCTGCACCTGAACCTGAGAATAAATATTTACCTTTGTTCATAGCAATATCAACTAAAAGTTCTGTAACACTATTCCATGGTGCGTCAGCTTTTACTATAACTCCTGCTGGGTCAGTGTTTAGTTGTGCTACATAATCAAAATTGTCGTAATTTAAATTTGTCAATCCTAACCAATGCATTGTTGCAAGTTCAAGAGTTACAAGTGTTAAAGTATAGCCATCTGGTTTTGCATAAGCTCCTGCTGAATGACCTACAGCACCTCCACCACCTGTTTTGTTTACTACTACAAATGGAGCGCCAAGTTCTTTTGATAGTTGATCAGCAAGAAATCTTGCTAATCTGTCAGTTCCACCGCCTGCACCCCATGGGCAAATAATTGTTACAGGTTTACTTGGATAATTAGCTGCTAGTCCCCCAATAGTAAATGCTACAAGTAAAATAACTAACAAAACTTTTTTCATTTTTAAAACACCTCCTTTTAAGGTATAAAGCTTAGAAAAAATTATTTTTTTAATACTAAACGAAAGTAAAACTTACAAAAATTTACCTTGTGAGTTTTTCTTTATCTTTTTCATACATTTCTATAAAAAGTTTCAAATCATTCCAGTTTGGTAAAGGTTCAATATCACCTTTTAATGAAACCGTAATTGCACCAGCGGCGTTAGCATATTTAAGACATTCCTCTAACGAGTAACCCTTCAGTTTTGCAGCCAGAAAAGTGCCATCGAAGGAATCTCCAGCACCAATTTCATCTTCTACTTCTACTTTAAATGCTTTATGTTCAACGATAGTGTTTTGATTTATATCAAAACACGTTGAACCTTCCCCTCCCTTTTTGACGATTATCAGTTCAGCATTTTTTGCAATTTTTCTTAACTCTTTTATGTTAGTTTCAAGTTCTCTGCCAAAAAGAAATTTTAAATCGCCCACTCCTGTAAAAAGAATTTTTGAATTTTCAATAAATGGTTTTAATATATTCATTGCCGTTTTTCTTGTTTTTAAAAGATTTATTCTAATGTTAGTATCAAAAACAAAATCAACATTCTTTTTATTACACAGTTCAATTACTTTTAAAGCAGCATTCCTGCATTGTTTGCTTAAAGCTGGGGTTATCCCACTTAAAAAAAACATATCTATGCTGTCAAACAACTTTTCATCAATATCACTTTCAGAAATAAAACTAGCCGCAGAACCTTTTCTGTAATAAAAAACTTTTGTCTTGTCTTGAACGGGATAACCTCTTTGAACAAAATACAAGCCAGTAGGATGTTTAGAATCAATTTTTACAAACTTTGTATCAACACCTTCCGAATTTAATGTTGAAATTATTACTTCTCCAAAAGGATCTGAGCCAACTGCTGTAATAAAAGTGGTTTGAATACCTAATCTTTGCATTTGTATAATTACGTTGCCTTCAGAACCTGCAACAAATCTTTCAAACAAACGCTGATATTTTAAAGGACCTTTTTCAACAGGATTCATTTTAATCATTATTTCGCCCATGCCTATAACTCTACTCATTCATATCACCCGCTATAGTAAAAATTTTCCAAAACCTAATCTGATTATTTCATTTTTCATCTTTTCTTCTAGTGATTTGTTATCTTCTAAAATTAATGGATACTTTGGATATCCAGAACTTATTCCCCTTAATTTTAGTAAGATATGAATACTTAATATACTTCTTGCCATATGTTGAACCTGTCTTAACGCGTTTACTTTTTCCTGGAGGGGTATAGCTTTTTTAAAATCATTATTTTTTGCATAGTTATACAGTTCAACGACGATTTCTGGAAAAACATTTGCTAAACCAGAAATTACACCTGAAGCTCCCATGGAAACTGTTGGAAGAATAAAAGCCTCACTACCTGAAATATATATAAAATCATCAAAGCCTACTTCCGTTTTTATCCTATAGAAATATGAAAGGTCATAAGTGCTATCTTTAATACCAGTCATTTCCATTTTTTTAAGTATTTTCAAAGTTTCAATTTCAATTGAAAGACCAGTTGTTCTTGGATTGTTGTATATAAAAACGGGAATATCAATTTTTGAAGCTAATTTTTCAAAAAATCTAATAATTTCATCTTGAGTGTATTTGTAATAAAATGGTGGAACAGATGATACAGCCTGGGCGCCAGAATCTTGAGCATGTAAAGATAATTCAATAACATCATCAAGGCTTGAGGCTCCTACATGTACAATTATTGGTATTCTGCCATTTACATGTTTCACTACTAATTCTGTTACTTTCTTTCGATCGTTAATAGACATGGCTGGACCGCTACCATATGTTCCACAAACAAATAGTCCATGAACCTTATTTGATAAAAAATCAATTAAATTTTTAAATGTATATTCATCGACTTTTCCATTGTTATCAAAAGGTGTTATTATTGGTGCAATTACTCCGCTAATATTTTTTCGCATATTACCCCTCCCCAAAGAAAACTTAGAATTTTAAGTAGGATAAACTTTTACGTGAATTAATTAATTTATTAAGCCCTTCTTCACCTCCTTTTATAGCTAAAACAGTAAATAAAATATCAATAATCGACATTTGAATATATCTAGAAATCAAAGCATCGGTTCGCATACTTATTTCATCAATTCCAATCTCAAAAACAATATCAGATATCTTTCCAAGTGAAGATTCTTTATTACTGGTAATAGAAATTATTTTTGCATCATGCTTGTTTTGTAAAGGTACTATAACGTCTTTAGTTTCTCCAGAATATGAGATTGTTAGAACACAATCATCTTTCTTTAATTTACTTAATACAAGTGCATTTAAATGAGAATCTTCAGAAAAAAAGACCTCTTTATCAACTGTAGAAAACCTGAAAGCAGCATATTTTGCGATTGGAGCAGATGCACCATATCCCAAACAAATGATTCTATTTGAATCAGAAATAATTTTTGATGCTTCATCAATTAGTTTAGATGGAATATTATTAAAATTATCATGAAATGCTCTTAAGACATTACTTAAAAACTTTTGTTTTACATTATCAACATCATCATCAACAAAAATATCTTTATATGAATGCATAATGGATTTACCAGCCAAATCGCTTGCAAGTGAAACTTTAAATTCATGATAGCTGCTAAAACCAATGTCTCTATAAAATTTCACTACTGTAGATTCACTTTTAAGCCCAGCTGATTTGGCTAGTTGAGAAATAGACATTTGAATAACATCTTCGGGTTTTTTTAATATCAAATCAGCCAATTTCTTGCCAGATTTTCTTAAATTGTCGTAGTTTGATTTAATTCTTTCAAAAACTGTCAGATTATTTTTTGCCACTGTATCACCTCGCAAAAAAATTTTTTCTTTTTTCTACATAATTATATTGCTTTTATTATCCAAATCAAAATTCGAAAATTACCATTTTAACACTATTAATCATAATTATACGTATCTAAAGTAAAATTTCTCTGTTTTTTAAAACAATTAAAATAAAAAAATTTTTTCTTTTCTGGCTTACCTTTCATACACAGTTAGTGGTAAAGTTTGTATTGAATATTAAATGACTTGATTTTTTACATTGTTATTCCTAATATTTAAAACTGCAAATAGTTTTTGATCAACCCTAAGCAAAGCACAGGCAATTTTATTTTAAAAAGAATAAGAAAATATTTTATAAATGCAGTAAATATCCAAATATGTTGGGAAAATAATTCAGGGAAAGAAAAACTCTATCAATTATTAAATGTTCTAAATTTGATTTGTGATTAATTGTAAATAACTTTAAAATTTAAATGAATTATACAAAGATAATAAATTTTAATTTGTTGTTGTATATAGTCGAAGGCGAGTTGGAAAAAGTGCTTTATTTGATTTTAAAAACAAATTTTGCATACTTTTTCCAAAAAATGGTTTTACAGAAGAAGTTATTGATTTTGCAAAGGATAGTAAAAATATACTACTAGTTAGTTTAAGAGATTTTTGGCAAGTTTGGTATTTTTTGTTTTTTGTGATATAATACTAAACAAGATTAGTATAATTGTAATTAGTATAATTGTATATAGTTATATCAGATGGGTGGTGGTATTATTTTTATAAATAGATTTGAAGAAAAGAAGCTACTTAATAAAATACTTGACTCTCACAAAAAGGAAGTTTTCATATTATATGGTAGAAGACGTGTTGGAAAAAGTGCTTTGCTAAAAGAGGTTTCAAAAAATAAAAGAACTTTGTTTTATACTGCTAGGAAAATATCGAAAGCTGAGCAATTAAATAGTTTTTCCAGAAGTGTTGGAAACTTTCTAAATTTAGGAAATATAAAGTTTGAAAATTGGGAGGATGCGTTTAGAATCTTATTTAATTTTTCAGAAAAAGAAAGTATAATTATCATTCTCGATGAATTTCAATATCTTGCAGAAAAAAATGAGGAAATAATTTCTGTTCTGCAGATTTTATTAGATGAGTTTGATGATTCTAAAATCAAACTTATTCTTTGTGGGTCAAGCATAAGTTTTATGGAGGGTATATTAAGTTATAAAAATCCGTTATATGGAAGAAAAACTGGAAGTTTAAAATTAAATCCTATCCCCTTTGAACATTTAAAACTTTTCATACCAGAATATGATTTTCACCAATTAATTGAAACTTATTCAATACTTGGAGGTATACCGTATTATCTAACTTTATGGGATGGAAATACAAATTTATATTCAAATATTGAAAATCTATTTTTAAAGCTTGGGGCCCCATTAAAAGAAGAGCCATATTTTATTTTATATCAAGAATTAAGAGAGCCTGCAATCTATCAATCTATACTTGAAGCCCTTGCAAGTGGTAAAAATAAAATTAATGAAATTACATCATTTATTGGCGAAAATGATTCTCGAAAAATACAACCGTATTTGAAATCACTTATTAATTTAAAGTTGATAAAAAGAATTACTCCCGCACTTCTAAAAAATCCACATAGAACCAAAAATTTTTTATATCTTATTGATGACCAGCTATTTAGATTCTGGTATAGATATATTTTTCCTTATAAAGAAAGCGTAGACTTAAATGAATATGGAAACATTTTGAAATTGATAGAAAAGGACTTGCCACAATATGTTTCGTTTGAATTTGAAAAACAAAGTGTAAATTACCTAAAAAAACGTTTTAATTTGGTTGAGGCAGGAAATTACTGGAAAAAAGATATTGAAATAGATATGCTTGGCAAGGACAAAAAAGGAGAAATATATGCTGCCGAAATAAAATGGAAGAATAAAAGAATGAATATAAAGGATTTTTATAATTTGAAAAACAAAGTTGAAAAATTACAATTGCATGTAAACTATTTTATTTTAGTTTCAAAAAGTGGTTTTGAAGAAAATCTTTTTGAAATAGATGAAAATGTCTATTTTGTCGAATTTAGTAAAGAAAAAGGTTGGCAAGATTGGCAGAGGTGACGAGAGTTGGAAAAAACAAGGCCCCGAGACTAATGCCTCAGGGTGACATTCTTTTCTTTACTCTGCTGCTTATTACGGTGACTTTTTAGCCCTACTTTGCTTTACCTTCAAAAAAAAAAGAAATGTTATAAGTGCTAAAAGTTCTACATTATAAAGTTGATTAAAACGTATTTAGAGAAAATTTTGAATTTTAGATTTTGTATATGAAATTAGGTATGAGTAAAAAGTAAACGATTAATATATAAAAACTGAAAGAATCTCCTTTTATTTTTTTATGTTATGCGTAAAA
Organism: Thermosipho sp. (in: thermotogales); assembly: GCA_030153605.1. Classification (GTDB taxonomy): domain Bacteria; phylum Thermotogota; class Thermotogae; order Thermotogales; family Fervidobacteriaceae; genus Thermosipho_A. Next base: position 322 of record JASKLO010000016.1, on the reverse strand, counting down.
TAGTTAGTTTATTATTTTCTGTATGGATTAAAAGTTGAGATACACCATTAACAACTAAAGATTGTATAAAAAAATTAGAAAATAGATTTCCTGTATACAGAAAAAATCTTGACAATGTTTATTATAGCCTTCATGATAAAAAGCATACAGCTATTGAAAACGCAAAAAGGATGGAATATGAACACAAAAAGCGAGGTAACACAAAACCCTCTTTGAAAAATCCTTGTAATGCCCCCCAAAAAATTGGACAAAAATTACGAAACTTTTGTAAAACTTAGATATTCTTCGTATACCTCTCGCGGACTTCTGTATTTCAACGCAC
>JASKLO010000043.1 GCA_030153605.1 Thermosipho sp. (in: thermotogales) | reverse complement strand
TGGTGTTAAAGACGGATATGCATACATCAAAATAAAATATCCTGGTGGAGAAACATGGCACATTCAATTCAACCAATGGATAAAGCTTGAAAGAGGAGCAACATATAAAGTATCATTTAAAGCAAAAGCAGATACTCCAAGAAAGATATGGCTAAACATAGCACAAAATCATGAACCCTGGTGGTCCTATTTACCCGAACCTTATATCTTAACCTTCGATCTTACAACAGAGTGGCAAACATTCACATTTGAATATACACACCCGGAAGATGCAGACGAAGTAGTTAATTTCAGTTTTAATTTAGGTCTAGATAAACCAACAACAATTTACTTCGATGATATTACGATGGTTAAAAAGTAATTGTAAGTAATAAATTAAAAGCCCGGTCCTAAGACCGGGTTTTTTTGTTTTTATTTAGATGATGTAATTTCGAAACAATAAAATTCCTTTTCAGTTTGCAAAATATGATATCTAATTGACTTTGATAAATCTCAAAATCCAACATTACTGAATTTTAAGAAACATTTAACCATTTCAAAAAAGTTTTGTAATGATTTTTTTTTGATTCAAGAAAAGAATAAAACTTATTAAAATTTAAATAATTGATAGCCGAATTTTCTTTTTAACTTATGTTAACTTTAGTCATTCAAGTTTTTTCTAATTCCCTTTTTTCTATGATTACTTATTATCTTAATTCTCAATTCTTTTTGATGAACTTAAGTTTCATATTAGAATATTATGGTTATTATGTTCTTTAAAAATAACAATTAATTGTTTTGAAAAATAATTTAAAAAAAATGAATCTGTATGTAATAAAATAGTAGTTAGAAAAGAACATAAAACAGAATTAAAGAAGTTCATTAAAAGAATAAAAAAAATTAAAAATACCATAAATTTAAAAAATTATTTATATTTGATGAATTATTTAAAATACTACAATAAAATAAGATCTATTAAATTTGGTTGGGAAGCTTTTGAGAATTAAACCGAAGGAAAACATTCTGCTTTTATTGGAAAGTTAAGTAAGGGGGGTTATGATGATAAAAAGAATAAAGAAAATTAAAAACTTTGGTATTTTCAAAAATTTTATTTGGCAAGAAAATGTAAATGAATTCAAGAAATTTAATTTGATATATGGGTGGAATTACTCTGGGAAAACCACTTTGTCAAGAATTTTTAGAAGTTTTGAATTAAAAGAAATGCCTTCTGGATTTGAGACTTCAGAATATATTTTGTTAGACGAAAATGGTACAGAAATTAGTCATAAAGATCTTTCATCTCATAATTATCATTTTAGGGTATTCAATATAGATTTTATTGAAAATAACCTCTTTTGGGAAAAACAAGAGGCTAATCCTCTTTTTGTTTTAGGAGAAAAGGATATAAAATTGGAAAAGCAAATGAGGAGTTTAAAGGAAAAGATTGAACAATTAAGGAACATTGAAATAGAGAAAAAAAAAGAAAAAGAAAGGATAGATAATGAATATGAAAATTTACTTTCTGAAAAGGCGAAAGAAATAGATAGAATAAAACCACCTTATGATAAAAGGAAATTTAAAAAAGTCCTAGAAGAAATTAAAGATAATTTTGAAGAATTTTGTTTAAAAGATTCTGAAATTGATAACTTAATTAAAAGTTTAAAAGAAGATAAAAAAGAAAAGATTTCTTTAGTCTCATTAGATACTATTCCTTCTGAAAAAGAAAAAGAAATATATAACTACCTCAACAAAACTGTAGTCTCTGAGATAATAGATCGATTAAAAGAAAATCCAAAATTAAATAACTGGGTTAAGGAAGGATTAAAAATACATCAGGGGAAAAGCAAATGTGAGTTTTGTGGTGGACCTCTTCCAAAAAATCTTATAGAAAGATACGAAAGGCATTTTTCTGAAGAATATGAAAAGTTTATAGGAGAACTGAATGAATTAAATAATGAAATTGAGGAATATAGAAACCAAGCTGATAGATTACGTTTACCAGATGAAAAAAGATTTTATCCAGAATTTGAAAATACATATGGAGAATATAAAACTTCTTTAGAATCTGTCATTAAAGAATATAGGAAAGAACTTGATAATATAATAAATTTAATAAACCTTAAAATTCAAAATCCATTTGAAAAAATTACTGAAACACCATATAAAAGTGAAGTAACTAAAAATATCCAGCAAATTATAAATAAAATAAACAGTGTAATTGAAAAACATAATCAGAGATCAGAAAAACATGAAGAAGAAACTAATATAATATTTCAGAAATTAGAACGTCATTTTGCCAGTGAATTTGCTAAAAGTTATAATTACTTTGAACAAAAAGAAAAAATAGAACAGTTGAAAAATGAAATAAAAGAAATAGAAATGCAAATTCAGGAAAAAGAAGAAGAAATTAAAAATATAGAATCTCAATTTTCTGATATTGTAAAAGCAGCCAAGAAGATAAATGGATATCTAAAAAATATTTTTGGTAGGGAACATTTAAAAATCCAACCAACTGATAAAAATAAATTCCAAATTTTAAGGGATGAAGAGAAAGCTGAGAATTTAAGTGAAGGAGAAAAAACTGCGATAGCTTTTGCATACTTTCTAACTCGATTAGAAGATAGAGAAACTGATATTTCAAAAGCCATAGTTTTTATAGATGATCCCGTGTCAAGTTTAGATTCTAATCATTTATATAATACTTATGCATTAATTGCATCTAAGTTATTGGATATTTGTAATCAATTATTTATTTCAACTCATAATTTAGAATTCTTTAATTTGCTTAAAGAAGAGATGAAAAATATGAAAGGTAGTAAAGAAAAATGTGGCTTTTATTTTGTAGAAAGAATTACCCAAGGCAATGAAGAAATATCCATCTTGAAAAATTTACCAATAACACTGTTAAAATATAAGTCTGAGTATCATTTCTTATTTTCAAAGATCAAATCCTTTTATGAAAGTCCTTCAGAAGATTTTGAAAGTTTGTATCAATTACCTAATGTGATAAGGCGTTTTTTGGAAGCCTTTGTTGGATTCAAGTACTCTCAAGGTCTAAAAGATGGTCTTGAGTTTTTAATTGATGACGAGACACATCGAATCATGGTTAGAAAATTTGTAAATAATTTTTCACACCAAACCGGTTTGCAAAGGAATTTAGTTTTTAGTGATTTAGAAGAATGCTTTCATGTAGTTAAAATTGTATTGGATGAAATTCAAAAAAAGGATCCCGAACACTATAAAGCTCTTGAAGATAATTATAATAAATACAAGAACAATAATTGATGTTTTAAATATTATTAGATGAAAAGTTATAAAAATGAAATTTTAATGAGATATGGTTCGACATAAAACTTTTTTATTTAAAAAGATTAATGTGTTTATTTGTGGTTATTTTTTGTTTGAATTTCTAAAAATAGGAAAAAGGCAAAAGGATAAAGAGATTTTAAAAATATTTTTATACATAATAATAAAGGAACTTTTGATAAACAATCTAATATTGGGGTAAAAGCAATTATTAAAACTCTTATTTAACCATTTTACTGCATTGATTAAAATACCTAATCAAAACAAAAAATGCCTGAATTCTAAGCATTTTTAACAGTTAATAACCTACTTGAAGTAAAGATTGAAAATTAAAGCCCGGTCTTATTCGACCGGGCTTTTTTAGTTGATTAAATAAGTTATTCTCTTGGGAAAACAATAAATTTTAAGGCTGTTCTTGATTCGTTTTCAATATTTACATCTGTAAAAGCTGGTACACAAACAAGGTCAATTCCACTTGGAGCAAGATAACCCCTTGCGATTGCAATAGCTTTAACTGCTTGGTTAACAGCACCTGCACCAATTGCTTGAACTTCTGCTTTACCTTTTTCTCTAATTACACCAGCTAAAGCGCCTGCAACTTTGTTAGGATTAGAACCTGATGCAACTTTAAGTACTTCCATGTTAATACCTCCTTTACTATGATGTTAGTTAAAGATGTGCTAGATCTAAGAGTAAGGCAAGGAAACTATGGCGCGCCCGGCAGGACTTGAACCCGCAACCATCGGATCCGAAGTCCGACGCTCTATCCTGTTGAGCTACGGGCGCGTATTCCATAACAAAAATGGGGTGGCTAGTGGGATTTGAACCCACGACCACCTGATCCACAGTCAGGCGCTCTACCAGCTGAGCTATAGCCACCACATATAAAATAAAATAATATTCAATTTGGCGCGCCCGGCGGGAGTCGAACCCACAACCCCCGGATTAGAAGTCCGGTGCTCTATCCTATTGAGCTACGGGCGCACTGGAGCGGGCGACGGGACTCGAACCCGCAACCCTCGGCTTGGAAGGCCGATGCTCTACCAATTGAGCTACACCCGCATCTGGTCGGGGCGACTGGACTTGAACCAGCGGCCTCCTGTTCCCAAGACAGGCGCGCTAGCCGACTGCGCTACGCCCCGAAGAGTCAAACCGTGATTAATTATAGCATATGCAAATTTTTGTGTCAATATATTTGAAAGTCAATAGTGTAAAATTTTTCTGTATTTTTTGTTTATATTTTATCAAAGAACCCCAGAGATTGCTTTAACTGGGCATCTACTTTCACATAAACCACATCCAAAACATTTATTTGGATCAACATTCACTTTTGTATCAATAGTAATTGCAAAATATGGACAGACTCTTTCACAAATTTTGCATAATGTACATTTTTCATGGTCAATTACTGGATTATTTGGAATGTATTTAACATTTGGAATATCTAAATTAGTTCTTCTTACTTCTTCAACACTGTTAAATCCGTATTGTTCTAATTTTTTAGGCAAGTCATTAATAATTTTTTCATATATATCTTTTCCATAAATTAATGCTGAGGATAATAATTGTACAGCATCTGCTCCTGCTAATAGAAATTCAATAACATCATCTGCTGTTTTTATTCCTCCAACTCCTATAATTGTAATGTTTGGAAAAGCGTCTCTTAACATTTTTACTATAGCAAGTGCTATTGGCTTTATTGCTGGGCCAGAAAGCCAAACCTGTCCTTTTTCATTTCCAATTAAAATCTTTCTGTTTTTAATATCGATTTTCATAGTTGGACCAAGTGAATTAATAGCAACAATACCATTAGCACCATTTTCCAAAACTACTTTTGTAAATTCTATTGGGTCAGGAATATGAGGGCTCATTTTCATAAAGATTGGTTTTTCAGTATTTTTCCTAATTGTTTTTACAATTTCACCAATTGTGTCATAGCTTTTTCCAACATAATGAGTTGAAATTTCGAATGCATCAGCAAATTGATCAAGTTTAGGAATGAGATATTCCATATCTTCTTTAGAATACCCTGCACTAATTATAAGTGGCTTTTTAAGCTCATTTTTAAGTTTTGGTAGTATTTCATCAATCCATTTTTCAGGAGGTAATTCTGACCAAAGCTCAGCATTCATCGCAAAGTTATTTTCGCCATATATACATGGTCTTGGTACTTGAGCAGCTTTAGTTGAAATTGTTTTGGTAACAATTGCCCCAACTCCCGTTGAATCAATAAATTTGATTTTTTCGTAATCACCGACAAGAGGACCAGAAGCAGGCATAACAGGATTATCAAAAGATATTCCAGAGAATTTTGTAGATAAATCCATTTGAATTCCCCCTTAAACTATTTATTTGATCTCAGAGTAATATTTAAATATCCGTAATCTTCTAGCTTCAAATAAAATTCTATTTTATCCTTAAAAACATTTTTTTCTATAATTTCCATGTCTGTATCGAAATTAATCAAATCAAAACTTCTATCATATGTATAAAATGAAATTAAAATCTTTTTTTCTATACTTTCATGGTTTGATATATGAATTTCAAAAGTTTTACTTTCATATTCTTCTGTTTCGTAATAATTTATAACGTATAAATCAGCTGAGACTGACCATCCTTGTCCAAGGTTTATTGAGCAAATTTGATCTTTTTCTGTTTTTGGTAAAGCGGTGGTTAATTGTAAAAATTCTTCATTATCTTTCATTTCATATATTCTTATGTTTGCAGGAATTAATGGAAATCCAATGCCATTTTCTTTTGTGTTATCAAATATTCTATAGATATAGAAAAATTGATCTTCAAAAGAATTTGAGGAAAATGAAATTTTTAAAGTGGGAATATCTTCAAAATTTTTAATAGTTCCTAACTTAAAAACTTTTCTTAATTCTCCATTAAATGGTTGAATTTGACCAAAGTTGATCACAGCTTTCTCTGAAATAATTTCAGGAACAAAATCTTCTTTAAAAGTTGAAATTTTCATAGCATCATAGTATATTCCTTTTCCTTCAACTATATCATCAAATTCCTCAACGGGTTTTTGAGGAATGTTTATTTTCGAGTCAATTAGAAGAGCGTTAATTGGTTCATCAATTTTTCCTTTGATGCTATAAGTTAAATATAATTCACCACTTGTTTTTAGGTCATAGAACAAATCCCAATATAAGGGTTTAGAAATGTATAATTCACCTTCAATGTTTTTAGCATAGAATGTTTTTGAATTTAATAGATTATCTAAGTATTTTTCATCAGTTTCATACCAGAAATTTGTGCTAGTATCTAAATAATAAATCATGTTCTTGAACTTTAGAATTGGAGGATTTTTACTCAAAATTTTCGTGGTTTTATCTTTAAGTAGTTTAGCAAAATTTTCATTTGGTCCAATAAGCCTAAAATTAATTTCATTCAAAATAGAATTTTCAATTATATAGTAATCAGCTTTTTGAATAAATACTACATTTTCATATTTTTCTAGTGGAAGAACAAAATTTTCAGTTTTTTGAACATCCATTTTCAAAAGAGCGGCGTTTCTAAAAATAAATAGTTTTTTCATAAATATCACCCTTCTAGTGTTTTCCAAAGATTTTCAGCTACCTTACGTGCTTCATTGTATATTTCGTCTACTGGTAGTTTAATTTCATAATTTTCCATTAACGTTTTTCCGTTTACAATAACATGTGAAGGTTTGAAATTATCGTATAGTCCGTAAATAACATGGCCAAGAATATTTTCATTATTTAAAGGAGTTGGTGGAAGGTATGGAACAACAATTAAATCAGCAACATATCCAGGTTCAATTTTTCCAAGTTTAATTTTTAAATGACGGCTTGCAATTTCATAAGTATTTTTTATAACATCTCTTAAATCATCTGGAGTAAAAGAAAGTGGTGAATTGCCTTTAAGTTTCATAGAGAAATAAAGGTTTAGTAATTCTCTAGCAAAATTAAATCCCAAACCATCATTTCCAGCAATGACTTTGACATTGTGCTTTTTCATTAATTTATAATTTGGTAATCCTACTGCGTTATTCATGTTAGAAGAAACATTAAGTGCAACATAACAATTGTGTTTGGAAATTAGTTCGAGCTCATCCTCTGAAGTATGTACACAATGAGCAAGAATGGAATTTTCTCGTAATAAACCAAATTTTTCTAAGCGAGTAATAACACGAACTCCATATTTTGAAAGGGAATCTTCAACATCATCTATACTTTCAGCAGTATGAATGTGAATTGGCCCCTTAAAAATATTAGAAATTTTTTCAAGTGTTTTATCTGATAAACTTAATGAAGCGTGCAGACCAAATAATCCAGCGTGCATATCAGAATGTGTTTCTAGAAATTCTAAATTTTCCTCAATACATTCGTCTACATTAAATCGATCACTAGTTTCAAAACAAAAAATTCCTCTTAAACCAATTTCATCGCATAATGCAGTTTTAAGTGTATTTAAACTTCCTTTAATTTGGAGTCCACTGGCATGGTGATCAATAACTGTTGTTACACCATTTTTGATAAATTCTATACCTGCGATCAGAGCGCTATAATAATTTTCTTCTTTACCAAGCCTAGAATCAAGTTTCCACCAAAGTTGTTCTAGTATATCTTTGAAGTTAAAGGGGTTAAAGGGAAGATTAAGACCTCTTGCAAATGTTGAGTAAATATGTGTATGCCCAACCACAAAGCCCGGTAGAACAAGATTATCTTTGGCATCTATAATTTGATCTGCTCCCTTAAAATTATCCATGGGTCCAATTTCCAATATATTCTTATCGAAGATAATATAGTAATGTTCATAAAAATTTTCGTAATCAAAAATATTTGCGTTAATTATTGCTTTCATTTTTACAACCTCCTGAGAAATTTTCCTTTAACTTTATTTACCAATTTGTTTTTATCAATTACTAAAACTCCATTTTTGAATACTTTTTCAATTTTTCCTTTAATAGGTGTGTTGATATATAAATCATAGTCTGCTTTTGTATGGGTTTCTTCAATTCTTCCTTTGAAATCAGGGTTAAAAATTACAATGTCAGCATCAGCTCCAGGTAGTAAAGTTCCTTTTTGTGGATAAAGTCCGAAGAATTTTGCAGGATTTATGGTAAATTTATCTATTATTTTTTCGTTAAATAATGAATACATTAATACAAAAGAATGTTCAATTCCGCCAATACCCATAGGTAAATTGCCAGTTTTTCTTTTTCTTTTTTCTTTACTATTAAAAGAACAATGATCAGTACCTATAGAAAAAATATTATCAATGTTATTTTTTAACTTTTCCTTTTCTTTTGCACTTCTTAATGGAGGTGTCATTGTAAATAAATAACCTTTTTTCGAATCATATATACTATCATCGAAATAAAAATAGTGAGGACAACTTTCAATGAAAATATTTTTGTTGAATATTTCATCAAATCTATTTTTGATTTCTTCTACTGACGTGCCACAAGTTGTGTGAACTATATATGCGGTTCCTTTTGTTTGGTAAAGAAGTTCGGCAATTTTAATTATTTCAGAAATCTCTGAAATTTCCGGCCTTGCTTTTGAATGTATTTTTATAGGAACATTTTCTGTAATCATGTCTTCATTTTCAGCGTGAATTAAAATTGGGATTTTAAATTCTTTTGATATTTCAAATAAATGGAACAATGTTTTATCGTTTGTTCTCCGTTTGCTGGAAGAATAAGCAGTAAAAACTTTTATTGAATTTGTACCTAAATTTTTAATTTTTTCAATTAAATTGTTTAAATCCCCATAAAAAGTTCCAAGTGTAGTATGAAAAGAAAAATCTACAAGTGATTTTTTAGCTAGATTTAAACGTTTATTAAAAAAAGGTTCTAATTCTTCAACTTTGGAAATAGGGTCTAAAAAGTCGATAATGGTAGTTACGCCGCCAAATAAAGCCGAAATACTACCACTTTCAAAATCGTCTACAGAAGTATATTTTCCAAGATTTAGTTCAAAATGAACATGTGGATCTATGAATCCGGGAAGGATAACCTTCCCGGAAGCATCCAGCTCTTTTCTACATTTATGAAAATTAGTTGATATATCGTAGATTTTTCCAGATTTGATATATAGATTGGCATTTAAAAAATTTCCATCTAAATATATCTTTCCATTTAAAATCCCTAAATCATACATTTTTAGAATCTTCCTCCCATGAGCAACGTCATTACTGCCTTAGCAGTATGAAGTCTATTTTCAGCTTCATCGTAAACAACAGAGTGAGGACCATCAATTACACTGTCAACAACTTCTTTTCCTCTGTCAGCTGGGAGTGCGTGCATATAAATCGAATGTTTTTTGGTAAGTTTCATTAATTCTTCAGTACAGATCCAATTTTTATGTTTTGCTTGTTCAGCTCTAATTTCATCTGGGTTATCTGATACAAAGAAGCCACCCCAGTTCTTTGGAATAACAATATCTGCGTCAACAAAAGCATCTTCCATTTTATGAGAAATTTCCAATTTTCCACCATACATTTCTGCATTTTTCTTCGCCTGTTCAACTATGTCAGTCATTAGATCAAATCCTTCTGGATAAGCTAAAGTAACATCCATACCAAATCTGGTAAATAATAGAATTTGAGATTGAGGAACTGAAAGTGGTTTTAAATGACTTTCAGCGTATGCCCAGCTAATACCAACTTTTAATCCTCTTAAATTTTTTCCAAATCTTTCTTGGATGGTCATAAGATCAGCCATTACTTGGAAAGGATGATAAACATCATCTTGCAAATTCATTACTGGTGCTTTTGAGTGTTTTGCCATTTCTTTCAAATATTTATTTCCTTCTCCAAATTTACAAAATCTAATTCCAATACCATCACCAAATCTTGAAAGTATTATTCCGGTATCTTTTGCCACTTCTCCATGAGCTATTTGCATTTTGTCAGGTGTTAGGAAAATTCCAGTACCACCTAATTGAGCAATACCTGCTTGCATACTATTTCTTGTTCTTGTACTTTCATCAAAGAAAATCAAAAACAAAGTTTTATAAAGAAGATATGGGGTTGGTTCTCCGTGACTGAACTTGATTTTTAAATCTCTTGCTAAATCAAGCATAAGTTCAATTTCTTCGTTTGTAAAATCTTGTGTTGTTATAAAATGCCTTCCCCTAAAAAATGTAGACATCTTAACCCCTCCTCGTATAATTAGTTTAGAAAAAAGTATAAATTGGTCATTGAAAAGTAAATAGTGTTATGTAATTTTAAATAGTTAAAAATAGTTAATTTTCAACTAT
>JASKLO010000015.1 GCA_030153605.1 Thermosipho sp. (in: thermotogales) | reverse complement strand
TAACTCTTTTTAAAGATAAAAGGGAAAGAATAATATTTTCAAAAAATTAAGAAAAAACAAATTTCAGGAGGCTAATTAAAAATATTTCTTTGAAGAGGGAGGAAAAATATTTTTTAGGTGGGAACGTTTAACCGAAGGAGAAGTTGTAACAGATAATGGATATACGGTATATATTGTTCCATATAATGCATGGGAATTTTGGTGGTATGAATATGAAGATGGATTTAGATCAAGAGTTTTATTTAAATTTCAAAAAGATGAAAACAAGGGAACCTGGCTTACAATCATAGATCATACATTAATAAAAGATTTAAACGAACTTGAAATAAGATACGGCTGTGCATATGGGTGGGGGCAAATGATAGCATATGCAAAAGCATATATTGAAAAAGGTATTATTTTAATCTAAAACTGGTTTTAAATTTGGAAATTTATTTTACTATATATAGGTGTTTGGAAATTTTTACATACAATATATTGTTTTTCTTACCAGCGGTTAGAAATTTTCATTTCCAAATACATTAATTTCTTACCACTATGATTTTAAGATTTTAAAATGGTTTCTTTCTTTTAAATCGAAACAGAAACTTTCCACCTAAAACACTTGTAAAATAAACGTTTCTTGAATTTTCAAATAATTTATTTCCAAAACTTTCCAGTAATCTGGAAACTAAAAAAGCTTAATTTTTCTACATAAAAAAACAACTTGCAATATTTCTATCCATATTAACCTGTACCTATTATTACTACTTAAAAAGATATAAATAATAGAAAGGATGATTAAATGATAGAAGAAATTCTTAAACAAGAATTAGATGAAGAACAATATCAAGCAGTAACACAATCAAGTGGAAAAACACTTGTAATAGCAGGTCCTGGAAGCGGAAAAACAAGAGTAATAACTTATAAAATTGCATATTTAATAAATCAAGGAATTAAACCTTCTGAAATAATGTTAGTGACATTTACAAAAGCTGCAGCAAAAGAAATGATTCAAAGAGCAAAACAAGTATCAAAATCAAATCTAGAAGGTCTTGTAGGAGGAACTTTCCATCATATATGTAATCTATTTTTAAGAAAATATGGGTCAGTTATTGGAATAAAACCAAATTTTACAATATTAGATTCTGAAGACTCAAAAGATGTAATGGAAAGTGCACGAAGCCAAATTATTCCAAAATCAGAAAGAAAAAGAATGCCAACATCAAAGCAACTTCTAGCTATCAATTCATTTATGAACAATACACTATGTTCTTTAAGAGAAGCTATAGCAAAATATAACCCAACATATTTAGAACATGAACATATAATTGAACAAATTTTAATCAAATATCAACAAGAAAAAATGCAACAAAACTCACTAGATTATGACGATCTTTTAATTCATACTCTACATATCTTATCAACCCATAAGTCTATAAGAAGAAAAGAATCTTCAAGATTTAAATGGATTTTAGTTGATGAATTTCAAGACACAAACATAGTACAATTTCAAATTGCAGATTTACTTTCAGAAGTTCATGGAAATCTTCTCGTTGTAGGTGATGATGCACAAAGTATTTATTCATTTAGAGGAGCTAGATTTGAAAATGTTTTAGACTTTCAAAAAGAAGCTAAAATCTTCAAAATTCAGACGAATTATAGAAGCTCACAAGAAATAGTAAATTTAATAAACGAAATGCTTCCTAAAAAAGCTATTCCAAAAATTTTGAGATCTACTAGAAAAACCGGAATTAAACCATTCCTTGTACAAGTATTTGATCATTATGATGAAGCAGACTTTGTTGCAAACGAAATCTTAAACTTTCACAACCAAGGTATTTCCTTAAATGAGATTGCTGTTTTATACAGAGCTCATGCACATTCTCTTGAATTACAACTTGAACTTTCAAAACACGGTATTCCATTTAAGATTTTTTCGGGATTAAGATTTACAGAAACTGCACATGTAAAAGATTCACTTGCATTTTTAAAAGTTACGGTTAATCCTTCTGAAAAAATCTCTTGGATAAGATTGTTAAAACTTTTATCGGGTATAGGAAATATAAAAGCCGATAGAATAGCCACTTCAATTTCTTCTTCTCAAGAGCCTTTTAATGAACTTAAAAATGTAAAAGAAAAATCTGAAGATTTTATCAATGTAAGAAACATAATTTTAGAAACCCTATCTATTGAAAACCCTGGAGAAAGACTTGAAAAATTTTATATTAATTTTTACAGAAAATATCTTGAATACACTTATGATGATTATAGAGAACGACAGGAAGATTTAGAACGTCTAATAGAAATGGCCGGTTTTTACAAAAATACAGAAAACTTTTTAACAGATATATTAGTAAGCGAAAGCTATGAAATAACTCAAGTAAATGAGTTTGAAGAAGACAAAGAAAAGGAAAAGGTTACCCTAACTACTGTGCACCAAGCAAAGGGACTGGAATGGAAAGTTGTTTTTATACTTAGTGTAAATCCTGGCGATTTTCCACATATCATGTCTCTCAGGGATAATAATTTAGATGAAGAAGAAAGACTTTTTTACGTTGCAATAACAAGAGCAAAAGACTATCTTTACATTATTTACAGTGTGGGAGGTTCTTCAAGAATCTTTTACGGTAATGATTATATAATGAGAAGAGGTAGAAATTTTATTGATGATATACCATATCATTTGGTTGAACATTTGGAATATGGAGTGGAAAAATGACACTGGTTGGAACAAGTGGTTATCAATTTGATGATTGGATTGGAGAAGTTTATCCAGAATATATTAAGCCAAATGAGCTATTAAATTATTATTGGATGCATTACGGTTTTAATACAGTCGAGCTTAATTTTACATATTATACTCTTCCATCGTATAGATCAATAGTCAATATATTAAGAAAAACACCCAATAATTTTTTTCTTTCTATAAAATTATATGGTAAGATAACTCATGAAAAGGATTTAAGTTATTTAGATAAGTTTCTTGAAAACACAAAAATTGTTTTAGATGAAGGAAAACTGATAGGTTATCTAGCTCAATTTCCATTTTCATTTAAATTTAATAAAGAGAATGTAGAATTTTTGAATATACTAAGTGAAAAAATTCCAAATTTATTTGTAGAATTTAGACATTCCTCCTGGACCTTATATGAATCTAAAAGCTTTGAAATAGTTACAATTGATCAACCAAAATTACCAAATTTTTATCCTTTTTTAATTAAAGCAAATAAAACTTTATATGTACGTCTTCATGGAAGGAATATTGAATGGTTTAAAGGTGATGTAAAAACAAGATATAATTATGATTATTCGAAAGATGAGATGATGGAAATATGGAATAAAATTAAGACATTTTCAGGAAATAAAGTAATTTATTTTAATAACTGTTTTAAAGGAAATGCATTAAAAAACGCTCTTTATTTTAGAGAAATTTCTGGTGGTGAAAAAATTGGGATTTTTTAATAAAAAAGAACATAATGTAAAGAGTGATAGTCAAATAAAATGGGAAAACGAAAAAGAATTTATTAAAGCTTTAAAACGTGGAGAAGAATGGGCATATAGAAAATTATATAGAGAATATGCTCCAAAGATAGGTGCATTTGCTAGGGCTTACTTTGGAACTGATGATATTGATGATGTTATTCAAGAAGTAATGATGAGAGTTTACAAGGGTATTAAAAAGTTTAAAGGTAATTCTTCATTGTCAACATGGATATATAAAATTACAATGAATGTTTGTAATACTTTATATGAAAAAAACAAAAAAAATAATGAAAAGGTTTTTAGTGTACACAATGATGAAGAAGATAACGATGATCTTGAAATAGTAGATACAGAAAAAAATGTTCAAAAAGAAGTTCAGCAGGAGCTATTGTATGAAAAGATCATGGAGATCATGGAAAAATTGCCTGAAAAAGAAAGAATATTGATAAAGTTAAGGGATATTGACGGCTTACCATATAGTGAAATTGCAAATATTTTAGGTATTCCCGAAGGAACAGTAAAAAGTAGACTCCATAGCGCTCGTGAAAAACTTAAGGAATATATAAAGGAGGAAGGTCTTATATGAAGTTTGATGATGAATTTTATACCAAAGTTATCTCTGTATTTGAAAGAAGAATAAGTTACAATCCAGGTAGTTTACTCGAAGAAAAAATCATTGGTTTAATTAAACGAAAAAAGAGATTTAATATAACAAAAATAGCTGCGGTTATTGCAATTGCTGCAGTTTTAGCATCTATTTTGATTTTTAATAATATAAACACTGTCAATCAAAGACCGTTATTTACAAGTTATGAAAATACTGATATTCAAAACATTCCTAAAAAATATGAACCAATAATTAATATTAGTCTTGTAAGCGATGGATTTTGAGAGGTGAAATAGTGAAAAAACTTTTTCTTCTTTCTTTATTTGTAATTTTTACCATTACTTTATTTTCTTTTAGTTATCATGCGTATCGCTTTACAATTGAATATACTAAAGACAGACAATATGTAAGGTACGAAGAGGTATATTACAAAGATGGAGATAAAATAGTTTTTGTAAAAAGTCCTAAAAAAATTATTTGGGTTAAGCTTGGTGATAAATATTATATTGGAACTTCCAATGAATTAAAACTTTGTCCACCTATTAAAGACTTAGAAGACATCTTTTTTGAGTATGCAAATTTTCATGGTATCTCACTTGATTTTGATGGGGAGATAACAATTTCAGAGAAAGCATTTACTTTAAAAGCATTGAAAATTGACGGTTGGATTAGAGAGATTATAAGAAAGTTTGAAAGTGTTGTTACAGAAATGAGGTATATTTACACTCCTTCTATATATACTTTCGATGAAATTCTATCAAAATTCAAGTTTGTAGATGAGAGTGATGTTCCAGAAGCAATTTACAACATTTTTAATCTATTTTTGTGGTTTAATGCAGAGTATGTTGATGATGCTCTAAAGGTTTATGCGGTTGATAAAAATGGAGATAATGTATTAATTGAAATTTCTGATAAAGTAGGAGAATATAAAGTAGGTGATTATTATTTAACTATTTTAGAGAGTTCTGAAAAAACAAGAGAGGATATCTTAAATGAAATCGGCAATAATAATTGATGGATATGTTGATGAGCCTGCTGTTTTAGGAGTTCCTCCATATATTAGTACATATGCCCGCTATATAGCGGGTACTTTATTTATTAAAGATTTTGATGTAGATTATACAACAATAGATGAGATAAGAAAAAAAGAACTTTGGAAATCATTTGATAAATATGATGTACTTGTAATTCTTTCGGGGGTAACTGTTCCTGGAAAGTATGTCGGTGGAACACCTGTTAATGAAAATGAAATTAAACGTATTTTTGAGCTTAATAAAAGGCCTTTTAGAATTTTAACAGGGGCTTCTGCTAAATTAATTAAGGATTCAGGGGCAGATGATATAACTGATGACTTTATTAATTATGCTTTTGAAAAAAATAACTACGAAATTATCAGAGAAGTAGCAATTGAAGGTGCAAAAATAGTAAAAAAGCATCCTAGATTTCCTGATGTTATTTGTGAAATAGAAGTTTCTATTGGATGTGAAAGAAAGACATACTGTACTTTTTGTAGTGAACCAATTTTACATCCTGGTTTTCAATCAAGGCCAGTAGAGGATATAGTGGATGAAATAGAGGAATTGTATAAAAATGGTGTTAAAGCTTTTAGACTTGGAAGAAGTGCAAATATTCTTGCATATGGCTTTGAAAAAAACAAAAATAAAATAAATATTGAACTTTTAAAAGAATTATATCAAGGAATTAGGAAAGTTGCACCTAATTTAGAAGTTTTACATACAGATAATGCTAATCCAGCTTTTATAACACAAAATTACCCGCAAAGCGCAAAAGCTCTTGAAATAATAGTTGAGAATAATACTGAAGGAGACATTTTATCTTTTGGAGTTGAAAGTTTTGATGAAACTGTAAGAAAGAAAAATAATATACAGGGAGATGTAAAAGATATAGATTTTGCAATTGAATTAGTAAATGAAATTGGCGGAGTAAGAGTTAATGGAATCCCAAAACTTCTACCAGGATTAAATTTTATCTTTGGTTTACCAGGAGAAAGCAAAAAATCGTATGAAATTCTTTTTTCTAAACTTAAAGAATATCTTAATAAAGGCCTTTTACTTAGAAGAATTAATTTAAGACAGATAATGATAGTTCCTAATACCCCTTTATGGTATTATTCAAAAAATCATAGAGTTAAAGTTGATCAAAAGTTGTTTAAACACTATAAATATTTGATTAGGAACGAAATTGATTCAGAGATGATAAAACGTGTTTTTCCAAAGGGGTCAATAGTAAAAAACGTAGTTTATGAATTTTCAGAAGGAAATATAAAATTTGGAAGGCCACTTGGAACTTACCCCATTTTAATAGGTGTAATTGGAAGATTTGATAAAAAAAGTGATATAATGATTTATGACCATGGAATGAGGTCTGTATCAGGTGTAGCTGTTGATTTAAAAATAGGTGAATTGACTGAAAATGAATTATCTAAAATACCGGGGATAGGAAAGAAAAAAGCAAGAGAATTAAAAGAAAAGTTCTCAAGCTTTTTTGTACGTGACATAATAACGGGGGGATTAGATATTAGTGTCTAAAGATTATTTTGAGTTTTTAACAGGAAATATTATTTTAGAAAGTTCAATTGAAAGTTTTAAAAATGGAAATCCATTAGATTTTTTTGAGAAACTTTCACTGAAATTACAAAAATATCTTAATTTTAATGGTTGGACTGTTTTAGATTTGAGAAAAAATGGACCAAAATTTTTAGCTTTTTCAAAAAAATATAGAACGTTGAATTTTAAAGAGCTATCAGAAAAAATGTCGGATAGAGAAAAGTTGCTTTATATGAAAGTAAAAAGTAGTAAAAAGTGGGAATATATTAAAAATCTTCAAAAAAATTCCATATGGATTCCAAGAGGTAGTTTTGTTTATTCATGGATTGGCGTTCCTTTAATTTTTAAAGATAGAGAACCATTAATTTTAAATTTAGATTATTTTTCGGTCAAAAAACTTTCGAAAAAGGAAAAAAATTTATTAGATAAATTTCAGGAAAATTTTGTAATTTATTCGTACAAAATTTCTGACATTAAAAACATTTTTAATCAACAATACATTGATCCGCTCACTGGGTTGAAAAACAGGCAATTTTTAATGGACTATTTAAATAGCCAAAATTTATCAGAAAAAATTGGTGTGATTTTTTGTGACTTAGATAAATTCAAACAAGTTAATGATAAATATGGACATAGTACTGGAGATGAAGTGTTAATAATTGTTGCAAAGAGGTTGAAAAATATTATTAAATCTACAGACGAAGTTATCCGATTTGGAGGAGATGAATTTGTTATTTTGACAAAAAGTGTAAATGGAATAGGAAAAATAATTGAAAGAATAAAACATTTTATTGGAGAGAGAGAAATACATTTGGATGATATAAAGATCGAAGTTGGAGTTTCATGTGGATATGCAATTTATCCTGACGAATCTGAAAATTTTGAAAAAATTATTCATATTGCCGATATGAGAATGTTTAAAAATAAGATGGAACAATGAGCAGAAGTAAAGAAGATAGGAGTTGAGTGTTTTGGGAAAAGACATAGAAATATTAGATTTTCCAGTTGATTTTCAAACAATTTTTAAAGATTTTAAGATTAAAACAAAAATAGGAAATTATAAAGTTTTCATACTTTCAAAATATTACCCTCAAAAAGATTTTCCCGATGAAATTCTAGATAAAGATGAGAGGTATTTGAGAGAAAAGATTTATAAGTTCAAAGAAGGGGAAAATGATACTGTAAGAAATTTTGCAGAAGTTATTTCAAAATTATTAAACAAACAGATAATAGATCATAATTCTGTTTTTTGTGTTATTCCAGCTTCCACTAAATCAAAGACTCGAAAAAGATTTAAAAAGTTTGCAAAGATAGTTTCTAGAAATCTTAAATTCAAAAATGGTTTTAGTTATATTAAAAATTTAAAAGACAGACCAGCAAAACATGTCTCAAGAACGAACGAAGATATTCTCGATTATCTGAAATTCAATCCAAAAAAATTTCAGGGCAAGACAGTGATTCTCTTTGATGACATTATTACTACAGGAAATTCTTTCATAAAAATTGCTAATACCCTTAAAGCATATGGTGCTTTAGATGTTATAGGTGTTTTTCTTGCACAAACCGTAAATTACCTTCCGCAAAAGCAAGAAAGAAACATTTTCAATTGCCTTTTCTATCCAAAATTTTTTGAAGAAATTCTAAATGATACCGAATTATCCAAATTTATAGAATTTTCAAAATTCACAACAACTGATTTTGGAATTTTTTCAAAAAATGATTCTATTTTAACAGTAATTTCCAAAGTTTACAATAATATAATCCAAAGAGGAATTCCTACCTATTCATCAATATTTTTTGAAACGGAATTAAGAAAACTCCCTATTAATGATTCTCTAAAAATTCGTTATTTAAATGAATTAAGCAATTTTACTGTTTCCTCAAATAATTTATTTGCAATCTCAATTTTATCTTCCTGGCTTCATAAAACACTTGTAAGTGCAATAGTACATGGTTTGCTAAGAGAAAAAGAGGTATGGAAAATAGCTGTAATAGAAAATGATGCAAGATTTTCAAAAATTGCTTTAGAAGATTTTTATATTTACATGAAAAATCTATCTAAATTATTTGATTTTTCTTTTCCAAAAATTGAATTGACAATATTTAGAGAAAACATAAATGAAATTTCTGAAGAAAGCAGTTATATAAATGTAAAATATAAAGAAATTTTTGAATTAAATAATGAAGATGATTTTGATTTAATCATTGATGCAGGAATTAACAAAAAAAGGTTGAAATATTCTCTACAGAACAGGGAAAAATTAGTGGTAATTATTCCTTTAGAACATATTGCCTTAAAAAGTGCTCAACTTTTTTACGATTTTGATTTTCAAAAATATGAGTTAAACGAAGCAAAAAAAGAAGCATTGGATTTTATTTTGAAAAATGTTTTTAGAAAAGAACATTTTAGAAAAGGACAGTTGAATATAATAAAAAGGATTTTAGAGCGTAAATCTACAATTGGATTGCTTCCAACTGGAAGTGGAAAATCACTCACTTATCAATTAAGTGCTTTATTACAACCTGGTGTAGTTATAATTGTTGACCCTATAAAATCTTTAATGGAAGACCAGGTTAGTAAACTACATATTCAAGGAATAAATTCATGTGTATATATAAATAGCAATCAGGAACCAGAAAAAAAGCAAATGATATTGGAAAATTTAGAAGAAGGAAAATATAAGTTATTTTTCATTTCGCCAGAAAGACTTGAAATAAAAAGTTTCAGAAAATTGTTAAGAGAAATGAATTTAAAGATTTCGTTTTTAGTTATTGATGAAGCTCATTGCATCTCAGAATGGGGAGAAGATTTTAGACCTGCTTATCTAAATATTGCCCAAAATTTAAAACAAATCACTGGTGATAACGAAATACCATTAATAGCCCTAACTGGAACAGCTTCTTATTCTGTTTTAATGGATATAAAAAGAAACTTGGAAATTAAAGAAGAAGATTCTATTTTAACTCCTGAAACATTTGATAGAAAAGAACTACATTTTGAGGTAATTAAAACAAAAGATAAAGAGAAAGCTTTGGAAGAAATTTTATTTTATAAAATTCCAAAGATATTTAATGTTAAAAATATTGCAGAGATACCAGGTATAATTTTTTCTAGTACTATTGAAGGAAAAAATGGACTATATTCAGTTTACAGCTTTTTGAAAAAGAAAGGTTTAAATGTTGAAATCTATTCTGGTAGAAAACCGAAAGATTTAAAGTTTAAAGATTTTTCAATATATAAGCAAAAGGTACAGAAGAAATTTTTAGATAATGAAGTATCTATTTTGGTTGCCACAAAAGCTTTTGGAATGGGAGTAGACAAGCCAGATATTAGATATACAATTCATTATAATTTACCTTCATCAATTGAAGCTTTCTATCAAGAAGCGGGAAGAGCAGGTAGAGATAGATTAGATTCTTTTTCGTTTTTAATTTTCACAGAAGAAAGGCCAGATTTAACTGATGTAATTTTAAATCCTGAGCTTCCAAATAGGATAGCAATTAAACTTTTTGAAAATTATAAATATATATCAGATGATATTTTTACACAATTAAATTTTCATTTTAATTCATTTAGAGGAAAAGAAATTGAGCAAGTTGAAACAATAAAATTTTATAGAATGCTTAGGCCTCATTTAGCAACTTTGAAAAAAGGAAGGTACAAATTTTTAGAAGTAAAATCCACAAAAGGTTCTATTGAAAAGATTATTTATAGGCTTACTTTATTGGGAATAATTGATGGTTATACTGTTGAATTTAAAGGAAAAGAAAAAGTATTTGAAATTAAAGTATCATATAAAGATAAAAGAGAAATTGTGGATAACTTAAAAAATTATTTATTTAAAAATGGGGAGGTTCTAGAAATAAATTATAAAACGGGTATAGAAGAATCAATTTCGATACTAATTGATTTTATTTATAAAAGAATTGAAAAACAAAGAAGAAAATCTTTGTTAAACATGGTTGAACTTGCTAGAAACGCAAAAACAAATGAAGAAGTTAAAAAATATATATTGAATTATTTTAATGAATCAGTATATACAAGAAAATTGATAAAGATTATTCAAAGATTTGATGAGATAGAAATGTTAAATTTAATTGATGAAATAACATCTGAAACAGAAGAAAAGGAACTTGAAATATTAAGTTGGAATCTGGAAAGGCTTTTTGAAAATTATCCTGGAAATCCATATATCCATTTAGTTAAAGCGTTTTTAGAAATAAGGAAGAAAAAAATAAAGGTAGCTATAAATAATTTCAGAAAGTTTTATATGTATACTCCTAAATACTTTGGAAAAAAAGCATTAAAAAAACTTATAGATTTTTCAAAGGAATTGGGTATTAATTTAGAAGAAAGTAAATTAAAAATTCCTTCTTTTAAAAAAGCTAAGGTTATATTTAATTAATTTTCAATCCATATGTCCAAGTGTTTTTTTAATTTTCTAAATATAGTTAATGAAATAATAATTGAAGTACAAATTGAAGCAAACATTATTAAAAGAAAAATTATCTTTGATTTAAAAGAGGTTTGAGGATTATTTAAAAATACAATAGGAAGAATCGAGCCAAATGCAAGTCCCATAGTTATTCCTTCTATAATAAATGTCTGTCCTATTCCAAAAATTCTATTCATATTTTCTGTTTTTGGTGGATTTTTTATAACAAAATATATTCCAATTATTGAGCTCATTGAAAACAAAAGAAAAGTAATTGGAATGATCATATAAGAAAGTAAAGTTAGATTTTCTTTAAAAGCTGAAATGATAAAGATTCCAAAAACAATTACAAAATTAATTGATGTTGGGATTATAACTTTTGGAAACATTAAAGTAGAAAATTTGATGGGATAAGACAAAATGGTTTTAATATTTAAAAGTTCTGAATTTGTTAAAATGGCAGTTTCAAAAGCAACATAAAAGGTTGTTATTGGGATGATTGTAAAAAGAGTTATAAAATAATCTTTATTGATAAAGGAAAAGAAAATTCCAAAGCCAATAGGATATAAAATAAAGTACAAAAATTGTTCGTATCGTAAGGTTGCTTTTAAATCTTTACTATAAACAGCTTTAATGATATTTCCACGACCTTTAATTCTGTAATTTTTACTAGTTTTTCTCTCTATTGGTTCAAAAGCCAGGTTATCTGCTAGTTTAGAAAAAATTAATACTAATAAAATAGTTATAACAGAAGCTAAAAAGAAAAGATTATTAGAAATAAAACTCCATGCAAAGATGTTATATGGTTTTGTTATAAAATTAAATAATTTTGCAATTGCTTGAAACTGATCTATTTTTACGTTCTGAAAGCTAATTATAAATAAGTAGAAAAAAATTGCAAATAAAGAAATAAAAACATTTAATTTTCTTACAAACCCTTTACTGGTTCTTCCCCCTAGCAAAACAGCTATTACAGAAGAAAAACTTAATAAAAACATAAAATGCACTAACAACCTGGTTATTCCAAGTATTATGTTATCTTTTGTAACAATCATATAAGAAAGATATATAAAGAAATAGAAAGATAAAACAAACATTTGTGAAATTGTTGATACAAAGATTTGATAAATAGTAAGTGTTCTTCTTTTTATTGGCATTGTTAGAAGAAGTTCTATTTCTTCATTTCTTGAAAGAGAATACATCGCCATACCCAAATATCCAATAATAAAAAACAAAGAAAGTATAGTCATCCAGAAAAGAAACATAAGTTTAGAAATTCGAGGATCAACAGAGTATAAATTTGTAAATAGATCTTTAGTAAAGAAGAATATTATAATTCCAAGCGGGACGGAACCAATTAAAGATAATATTAATTGGTTTTTTAATAAATTGTATTTTTTCTTTTTAGATATAAGAGGTTGGGAATAAACTGTAGAACCACCGTATTTAAGTAATATAAAAAACTCTCGCATTTGCTCACCTCGAAAGAGATTCTACAATGCTTTTTATGTCTTCTTCTTGAGCGGTTAATTCCAAAAATAGATCTTCCAAAGTTTTGTTTTTTTCACCAGATAATTTTCTTAATTCTTCCATAGTTCCTTGTGCTATGATTTTTCCATTATTAATTATTGCAATTACTTCACACATGTTTTCAGCTATTTCTAAAATATGTGTTGTTAAAAAGATTGTTGTACTTTGTTTTGAATAATTTTTCAAAAGTTCTTTTAATATTTTTGCGCTTTTTGCATCAAGGCCAACAGTAGGTTCATCTAAGAAAATAACTTCAGGTTTCCTCATCAGAACACTAATAAGTATTAATTTTTGTTTCATACCGTGTGACAAATCAGAAATAAGCTTTTCAAGATAATTAACTCCAAAAGCTTTGGAAAGTTCTTCGATTCTTTGATGAGTTTCTTTGTTGTTAATTTTGTAAATATCCATAACAAACTCTAGATATTCGTATCCCTTTAAGTGACTATAAATCCGTGGTTCGTCTGGTACCACTCCTATTCTTCTTTTAATTTCAATTTCATGCTTTTTTAAGTCAAGTCCCAATATTTCAATTTTACCTTCGGTTGGTTTAAGCGTACCCGTTAGCATTCGAATGGTAGTTGTTTTTCCCGCGCCATTTGGGCCAAGAAATCCAAAGATTTGTCCTTTTGGAACCTCAATGTTTATGTGATCTACAGCCATAAAATCTTTAAATTTTTTTGTAAGATTTATCGCTTTAATCATTTGAGCACCTCCATAAAAGGGAGATCATTTCCTAGTATCATAGATAATGTCAACATCATATTCTTTATTATTGAAAAGGAATCTTAAATTCATTATTTTTCTGGGAATTTGGTCCTTTTTTCCATTTGAATAAACAACAAAATTTTCTTCTAGAATATCGTAAGAGAGCAAAGTAAGATTAGAAGCACTATATCCCAAGTTGTATAGATTTTCCCAAAAAATATTTTCTGCATATAGCTGTGCAAGTTCTCTTTGCTTTATTTTTTCATAGAAGATTTTTTGAGCAGATATAGTAGGAAAAACAACTGAAATTGCAATTCCAAGAATCAAAATAGCAACTAAAACTTCTATATAATTAATAAGATTGCCTCCTTTTAACTTTGTTCAAGCCACTCTTTAGCGGTTCCAACAATGAAATCTCTTTCAATTTCCACCTGGTCACCGGTTTCAAGGTTTCTTAAAATAACAGCATCTCTTTCAAGCTCATTTTCGCCAACAATTATACATAACTTACATTTCAATCGGGAAGCATGTTTAATTTGAGCACTTAGCCCTCGTTCCATTGTATTAAAAACAACTGAGATATTATTTTCTCTAAGTTCTTCTGAAATTTGAAGGGCAACTATTTTTGCTACTTCCCCGAGGTGAGCAACAAAAATCTCGTTATTTTTAAAATCTTCAACGGGCACATTTTCATTTTTTAAGGCGATTATTAATCTTTCAATTCCGAAAGCAAAGCCAAGTGAAGGTGTATTGGTACCACCTAGTTCTTTTATAAGCTTGTCGTATCTTCCTCCGCCACCAATAGCGCTCTGTGCGCCAAGTTTTCCATGATGGATTTCAAAAATTATACCGTTGTAATAATCTAGACCTCTAACCAATCTAGGATTTTCTTCAAATCCTATATCGAGTTTTCTGAGCATTTCTTTGGTTTTTTCGTAATGATTTTTGCAGTTCCCACACAAATAATCAGTAATTTTTGGGGCATTTTTGACGTATTCAATATCAACTTTACAATCAAGCAATCTCAAAACATTTGTATTGTATCTTTTTTTACAGTCATCACAAACATTATCTAAAATTTTTCCATAATATTCTCTCAGAGCTTCCCTATATTTTTTTCTGTCTTCTTCACAACCAAGGGAATTTATAATAATTTTGTAATCAACCAATCCAAGATTTTTAATAAATTTGTCTGCAAGAGTTATTGCTTCAACGTCTGCTAAAGGAGAAGATGAACCAATTAATTCTACTCCAAATTGATGAAATTGCCTTTGCCTACCAAGCTGGGGCCTTTCATATCTGAACATAGGGCCCATATAAAAAAGACGTTTTGGGAGTCCTGTGGCAACCATTGAGTTTTCAATAAAAGCCCTAATAGTAGGGGCAGTTCCTTCTGGACGTAAAGTTATACTTCTACCACCTTTATCTAAAAATGTATACATTTCTTTTTGAACTATATCAGTATCTTCTCCTACACTTCTAACGAACAATTCAGTTTGTTCGAAAATGGGCGTTCTTATTTCTGAATAACCATATAATCTAGCAGTTTCTCTAGCAGTTTGTTCAATATAATACCAGTATTTAATATCTTCACCATAAATATCTTCAGTGCCCTTTATTTTTTTGTACACTTTTTTTCCACCTCCGAAAGTTTTTCCCTGGCAATCTGTTTTGCTTCTTCATTTATAAATTTCCAGATTATTTCTCCTTCAACTTTCAAAGCTGATTTGTACATTTCTATAGCTTTTTTACAGTCATTAACTTTTTCAAAATATTTTCCTAACTCAACATAAGTATACACGTGATTAGGATTTAACTCAAGAGCTTTTAATAAATGTTCCCTTGCTAATGACAACTTTCCAAAAGGTGTTTCAAGATTAAGAACCCCTACGAACAAATGAGCTAAATATTCATTTGGTCCATATTTTACTGCTAAATTGGCATGATAGAATATTTTTTTGTAGTAAAGAAATGCATAAAGTAAATTTTTTTCTACATAATGAGCGTATGTTAATGCAGTAGCATAATGGACCTTCCAATAGGTAGGAGAAGAATCTAAAAGTTCTTCAATTAAACTTTTTGCAATTTCTTGATAACTGTCAACTTTGCCTTCGCCCCACTTGAAAATTTCTGAATAGGCTATAGCAACTTCACATTTAAAATCAATTGGAAGTTGGTTAAAATCTAGCGAACTTAAAATGTTAAGAACTTCAGTTTGATCTCTTTCTCCAACAGCTATTTGTAAATCAAGTTTATTGAATGAAAAAGTAAATAAGGAAACTAACAATAAAAAACTAAAGAACAAATTTCTCAATGGCAAAGCCAACTCCTCCATCGTTATTTGAAAGAGAAATGAATTTTGCGAGTGATTTAACTTCATCAGGAGCATTTTCCATGGCAACAGGAAAACCTACAATTTTCATAATACCTATATCGTTGTAATTGTCTCCCAAAAACATGGTTTCTTCTGGATTTACTTTAAAAAAATCTAATAAAAAACTTAGTGCAGATTCTTTTGAAGCCCCTTTTCCAAAAAACTCAAAAAAAGCTTCTCCTTCATATACACTATTTTTTACAGGGCTAAACTCATTTAAGTACTTTTTATTTAATAAGTCAACAATGTTTTTTATTTTTTCTTCATTTCCAATTAATACTACTTCAGCAACGTGATCTTTGGTAATGTATTTTAAAACATCATCTACGTATGTAAGACGCCAGTTATTTTGTTCTAAATATCTTGAATATTGGCCATTATGTTTTATATCCATGTACATATCTTTTTCATCTAAAAAACCTGTATATAGAATATAATCAAGATTATTTTTTCTTGCATAAAAAATAAGCTCTTTTGCAATTTTAGAAGGTAGCGGAGACTCATATAAAATCTTGTTTTCAAAAGGCATATAGATAAAAGCGCCATTTTGGAGAATAACAGGAACATCTAAGCCTAGTTCCTCTATGTATCTTTTTGCTGAAAAATAATTTCTACCAGTTGCGATGCTGACATGAATACCTTTTGATAACGCTTTTTGTAATGCCTCTATATTTCTATGCGGAATATGTTTTTCATCATTTAAAAGAGTTCCATCTAAATCACTAACTATTAATTTGATCAAATTCTCACCTCACTATTTCAACTTTACCCATATCTCCTATAACTAGTCTCAATGCTTTTGGTTTTTTCTGGCTTTCAACAATTTGAACGTGTTTTCCAATTAAAGAAGAATCAATTGGATATGGTAAATTAAGAAGCTTGACATTGTCCATTACAATGCTATTTTGAATTTCACAATTTTCAACTAACACATTGTTTCCTAAAGAGGAATAAGGGCCAATGTACGAATCTTTAATTACACAGTTATCAGCAATTACAACCGGTCCTCTAATTGTACTATTTATAATTTCTGAATTTTCACCAATATAAATTCTTCCTTGAATGTCAGAAGAAGGATCAATTACACCTTTAATTTCATTTTTAAAACTGTTATCATCTAATATTTTTCTGTTAGCTTCTATTAAGTCTTCAGGTTTTCCGGTGTCTTTCCACCATCCATAAATTATATGTCCTTTAACTTTAAATTTTTTATCAATCAAATAACCTATGGCATCAGTTATTTCTAATTCACCTCTCCAGGAAGGTTTAATGTTTTTAATTCCTTCGAAAATAGTTTTTCTAAATAAATAAAGGCCAATAATTGCAAGGTTTGAAGGAGGTTCTTTTGGTTTTTCAATTACCTGAATTATTTCACCGTTTTTTACAACTGCTATTCCAAATCTTGAAGGATCTTTCACAGGTGAAAGAAGGATAGAAGCATGTAATTCCTTGCTGTTTTTAAATTCTTCAACAAATTGATTTATGTCATCTAATATTAAGTTATCTCCTAAATACATTAGAAAATCATCCTCTTGAAGAAAATCTCTTGCAATCCAAACAGCATGTGCTAACCCTTTAGGTTCTTCTTGTATTATGTATTCAATTTTTAATCCAAAATTACTTCCATCTCCTATAACATTTTTAAAATCATTTATATTTTCGGGATTAACTACAATTCCGACATTTTCGATTCCAGCATTTTTGATTTTTTCAAGGCTATAAAAAATAACAGGTTTATTAGCAATGGGTATTAAATGTTTAGCTATAGTAAATGTTAAAGGTCTAAGCCTTG
The DNA here is from genome assembly GCA_030153605.1 of Thermosipho sp. (in: thermotogales). Classification (GTDB taxonomy): domain Bacteria; phylum Thermotogota; class Thermotogae; order Thermotogales; family Fervidobacteriaceae; genus Thermosipho_A. The sequence goes on along the minus strand of JASKLO010000015.1, from coordinate 18,192 downwards.
TACCTTTTCCTGCACAAAGAATAAGAGCTTTCATTGAACCCCTCCTTTAATTAAATATTTTCCGATACGATTATAACATAAAGATAAAATTAGATTTTATCATTTTTTACAAACGTTTTAAGAAGTCGATTTATAATCTTTACTAACGAAATTATGGAACGTAGAAAATTCAATCTTTACTATATAAGTGATTTTTGTTCAGACATATGAACATTTGTAATGATAAAGACATTTTCCTTAATAAGATATAAAAATGATTGCAAAAACGATTTCTTTTAATTTTATTTTAATCATTGTAATAGAATTAGTTTTATCAAAAAATTTGAGATAAATATATGTATAAATATGGAAATTTTAGTGAGAGGCCGAGATATATTTGAAAAAGCATGATTTTTTATCATAGCTGTATTATTTAATTTTTTGTATTGTTTTCATGTTTACAAAAACAAGTATGCTTTTAAATAGAGGGGTTATATCAGGACTAAGAAGGGTTTTTTAGCTGAAAAAAATTCAAAAATTTCCAATTGAAGTACTTTTTAAAAATAAAGGCTATAACAGTGTTACTTTTGTAAGGAAGTTATTGTTTGATTCATAACTCCATCTTTTATTGAAGTTGGCATGCCTATGGTATAGTAGTAAATGTTCTTTTTGTTGGAAGAATAAATTCGTAGTTTTAAGTGGAAATTTGCATTTTATTTTTGAATATAAAATTTTTGAATATAAATAAATACATGGTATTTGTAAGAAAAAGCTAGGAGCATCTTGATTTATACAAATTAGTCGAAAATTCAGTTAGAAAACAGGAGACATTTGGAATAATGATTGAAGATAATTTAAAAATAAAAATTAACGAAGTTCTTATATTTAGTAAAGGTCATAGGCCACTAGGAATTAATGTGGAAGTTTGGAAGGATAAGTTTACGGTGATAAAATTATATTAGATTTATAAAAAAATGGTCGGGGTGACTGGACTTGAACCAGCGGCCTCTTGCGCCCCATGCAAGCGCGCTAGCCAACTGCGCTACACCCCGACTGCAAATTTAATTATATTATATTATAATTTAAATGTCAACATTAATAGAATTTAAAAGGCGGAGATACTATCAAAAAATTTGATTATATTTTTTTAACAGTAATTTCGATATTAATTTTCATGTTTATAGTTTTATTATTTAGTTGGACTATAAAGCCAAAGGGGTTACAAGTAAAAACCTTTCAAGTTATTGAGAACGAAGAAGAATTTGGAAGCGTTTTAGAAGCACCGTTTGATTTCATAATTAAAAAACCAACCTTTGTAACTTTACTTGCTAAAATTCCAGAAACAAATAAAAAGACTTTCTTATATTTAACACAGGTTAATACATCCTATTTAGAAGTTTATGCAAATGAGACTTTGGTTGGTTTGTATGGTTTTTCAAATAAAACGGCACACATTTGGTATCAACCTCTTTTATATATGATTCCTGAAGGAACAAATGAAATCAAATTAAAAATTTATGGAATATATGAACTTGGAATAGAATTTATACCATATTTAATTGATGAGTCTCAAAAGACAAGATATTTAATTTTAGAATTTTTGACAAATAAATCACTTTTAATTTCTATTGGAGTTATTTTCGCTTTATCAATTATTTTGTTTATGCTTTCTAAAAATGTAAATATTAAGAGAAAAGAAGCGTATACCATGTTCTTTCTTGCGACTACTTTTGGTGCTATATGGTTATTTGATTTGGTCCTTTCCAAAGCATGGGAAGTATTTTTTCTATTTTTATATTAAGAAAATTATTTGTAGCGAGCATTTATTTTGGTTTGGCTTCTTTAATTTGGGGTTTTATGCTATATTATAACAAAGAAAAACAATTTTTTGGAAGAGTTATATTATATTTAGATTATTTAGTAGGTTTTTTAATGCTTTTTGCTCCTAATATTTATTTGTTAAAGATTTTTACAAATTATTTTTCTTTTATTATAATTATAAATTCTCTTTTCTTATTAATTTTATCTTTTAAAACAAAAGCTCGATTGAATATATTTGCTTCTACGTTGTTTTTTCTTACAGTTGCAAGTGATTCATCTTCTTTGTTTTTGAATTATAGCAACAAATTTCTTTCTCCTTACGGTATTATTGCTTTGTTTTTTGGCTTTTCTTATAATATAATTCAAGAATACAAATTCATGGTTAAAGAAATTAAGAAAGTCCATGAAAAAAGTTTGAAAGATAAATTGACAGGGGTTTTTAATAGAGGAATTCTTGACATAACAAATTTTTCTGAAAACGATACATTTGTTTTTGTTGATTTGAATAGGTTAAAGGAAATTAATGACACTTTTGGTCATAAAGAAGGAGATAAAATTTTAGTAAAGTTTACTGAAAGCGCAAGAAAAAATTTTAGATCAAACGATTTGATTGTAAGGATGGGCGGAGATGAGTTTTTAATTGTACTGAGAAACTGTCCCATTGAAAAAGCAGAAGAAATAATGAAAAGAATATCGGAAGATTTCAAAAAATCAAGCGCTTTACAACCGACTTTTTCCTGGGGTATATCTAAATTTTCTGGGTCACTTGAAGAAACACTTGAGAAAGTTGATGAGAAAATGTATAAAATGAAAAAGAAAACTCATATGGAGAACCAAAAATAAAAGACCTGGCTTAATTAAGCCAGGTCTTTTTTAATGTTTCCTATTATTCTTGTGGAACCCATCTTATGAGATTTTCTTTTCTAACTTTACTCTTTTCTTCAGGTGTTAATCCCCAATTATAGTTGTAAACAGCTCCTTCCCAATCTCCATAAATCGGATTTGGAAGTACTATAAATTTAGTTCCCCATTTATCTTTCATTTCATCTACAAGAGCATTTCTTTCCAGTGTTGATTTGTACCTAAACACAGATGAAAAGTCATTTAAATTGTCGCCAATAAGAAGAACAATCCTATAGTTTTCGGCAACCATTTGCCTTCTTGGTTCTTTGTCAGAAGTTGTTGATTTAGTCAAAACGTGCTTTTCATCTGCAAATGGAAATCCAAGCATTTTAAGATTTTCGATAGTTGCTTGTTTTACACTATCGCTTCTATTAGTAATATAAAATACTTCTCCTCCTGTTTTTGCTACATAGTTTAAAAATTCAAGTGCTCCAGGAATAGGTGTTGCAAGTTTGGCTTCACACCATTCGGTCCAGCCAATTGGGTAAGCATTGTTTGTATCAACGTGTCCAGCATCATATGGCGAATTGTCAAGGACAGTTTCATCAACATCAACAATAACAGCCCGCGTCATAGTCGATTCTTCTTTTAAATCCATGTCGTAAAGAATCTTTGCAAAGTTATAAGCTTGATAAGCAAGTGCTCTAAATTCTCCTGCATTTTGATACCAGAGTGCAGCCATTACCAATTGTTCGTTTAAATCTTTTTGTGTATAGGGTGGTGTAAGTCTTAATTTTTGACCTACTATTATAAGATCAGGATTCTCAAGATCGTTGTATTTTACTAATTCCTCCACTGTTAAACCTGTTTCTTTTGCTATTTTTGATAAAGTATCCCCTTTTTGCACTATATAGTATTCACTTGCAAAAAGAACAGAGAATGACAAAAGGATAACAAAAATCAATACAAATTTTTTCACACCAATACCCCCTTTCATGTAGTTGTACAATATTATTTTATCATAATCAATTGATATAATTCTAAAGTTGAAAATTGAAGAAAATTATATCTAAATTGCAATTAAGAAATTTTTTTGCACTGAATTATGGTTTTCCAAAGATTTTCTATTAAGTCGTTATTTGAATCTAAATTAAATTTAACGTTTCTGAAAATTAACTTTTTCCCGTTATTGTAAAAAAACATGGAATATCTTTTTGAATCATAAATTAGCCAAGTATCTTTCGGAAGCTTCTCGGAAAAGTAATTACTTAGAAGAATTAATATGTTGTTGTGGGGATTAATTTTTGCAAAAAGTATATCATTTATCTTTGAAAAAGTAATTTCCTTTGATAAATAGAAAACTTCATGAAGTACAATTTGAACAATTTGATGAAATGTGAGAATTATTTCTTTTTTTGTGGTGTTAGTAATTTTATAAAAAACATAAGAAATTATAAGGGATTCAACATTTTCTATTTCAGAAAGGTAAGCATAATAAATATTTTGAAGATCCCTTTTTCCTATTTTTGAAATTAAAAATTTTAATGCGTTAAAATAGTTTGCAGTGTTTATTTTAGTAATAGATGCTTTAGGTAAATTGTCAAATTTAAATACATAATCGGGTTTTATTGAATTTTTAAGACAGTAATATGTCACAGAAAGAAGGCCATTAAAAGATCCATCATATGCCAAAAGATTCAAAATTATTAACCTCCTTTGTAAAATCAAAAGAAAATAAAGGTGCGGTCTCTTTTTTACTGTTAAATTTTTTACCGTTACATGTAATAAAATACTGAGCTTTTTTAAGATTAATTCCCATTTTTTTGAGGCTTTCAAAGCTTAAGGAAGTAGATTTACGAGAGGTGATAATAAGCTTTGCAGATTTAATTCCTATTCCAGGAACTCTTATTAGTTCATCATAAGTAGCTTTATTGATGTCGATAGGGAAGAAATCTGGATGATTAAGTGCCCAGTTAGTTTTTGGGTCAAGATTTGGATCAAGATTTTTTGATTTTTCAAACAATTCTTCTAAGGTAAAGTTATAATACCTCATTAAAAAATCAGCTTGGTATAATCTAACTTCTCTAGTTAATGATTCATTATTGGAAGGTAATCTTTTGTCTTTATTAATTGCATTATACGCAGAGTAATAAACTCTTTTAAGTTTATATTGCTTATATAATTTGTTTGCAAAAGAAAGAATACTTTTATCTGACTCTGGGGTAGCTCCTACAATTATTTGCGTTGTTTGTCCGTCTGGAGAATAGATTTTTATTTTTTTGTATTTTTTAGCTTCGTGTGAAGTTTCAATGTGTTTTTTCGAAGATAAAATCAATGGGGTTTGGATACTCTCTGGCTTTTTATCTGGGGCTAAAAGTAATAGCGAATGTTTGGTTGGTAGTTCAACATTTATACTTACTCTATCCGCATAAAAACCGGCCTCTTTTACAAGAAATTCACTAGCTCCTGGAATAATTTTAAGGTGTATATATCCATTAAAATTTTCCTCAAGTCTAAGTTTTTTTACAACCCGCAGCATTTGTTCCATTGTAAAATCTGGATTTTTAACTATTGCTGAGCTTAAAAAAAGCCCTTTAATGTAATTTCTTTTATAAAAATCTTTTGTAAGATTCACTAATTCGTTTATAGAGAAAGTTGTTCTAGGAATATTATTTGATTTTCTATTTATGCAGTAAGCACAATCGTATATGCAAGCATTTGAATACAGAACCTTTAAAAGAGGTATAGTTTTACCTGAACTACTTCGACTATAATATATAAAACGTTGTTTATCAAAATTTTTGTAGTTATCAAATTCATTGTATTCACAAGATATGTCGTATTTTGCATAAGAGGCAAGAATTTTGAGTTTCCTTTCAATTTCCATATTAATACCCCCGTATGTATACATTTGTATATAATTATAACACATTTCTTTTTAAATTCAAAAAATATTTTTTTATTGTAAAATTGTTTATATAACAGGAGGTGTGAGAATGAAAATTTTTGAAGGAATAATTAAAAACGAGAATTATGAATTAATTTTGGAAAAAAAAGAACTGCCAAATGGAATATTAATAGACGGAAAAATCAAAGGTAGACCTGGAAAAGTAAAACTATTCGAAGTTGAAGTGGAAGGAAAGTTATTTGTTAACAATTGGCAAAGCTGGGGACCTGCAAAGGTTATTGATCCAAATGAAAAGATAAGCATACCAGAAGAATTTTTGAAAAAAGCAGGGTTTTCCCCAAATCCGAATCCAGATTTATTAAAGGAAGGTATAGTAAGCGACTACTTTATTGCAAAAGAGAATATTTTGGTAGGCTTCTTAAGTTCGAAAATCGGTCATCCTTACTTTTACATTAAAGAAGGAAAAATAGAAGGTTTTATAGATTACTTTAATTCGGAGTTTGAAGATTTTGTTGAAATAGAGCCACTATTAATACTTTTTGGAAAAATTGACCATCTATTATTAATGTATGCAAATAAAGTAAAAGAAAAATTAAATCCAGTTTTTAGCCAATGGAATCCTGTAGGTTGGTCAAGTTGGTATTATTACTTTGAAAAATTAACCTGGGAAGATATTTTAAAAAATCTAGAATTATCCAGAAAATATCCCTTTGAAGTTTTTCAAATAGATGACTCTTGGCAAAAAGATATAGGAGATTGGGAACCAAAAGAAAAATTTCCTCATTTTTCAGAAATGGCTCAAACAATAAGAAAACACGGTTTAAAGCCTGGAATTTGGTTAGCACCATTTAGTGTTTCAGAAACATCCTCAATTTTTAAAAAACACAAGGATTGGCTTGTTAAAGATAAAAATAATGAACCTCTTTTTGCTTATGAAAACTGGAATAAGAAAATTTATGCATTAGATTTAACTCACCCGGAGGTTAAACAATTTCTCAAAGAATTATTTAAAAATATAAAAAACGCAGGTTTTGAATACTTTAAAATTGACTTTTTGTTTGCTGGTGCAATACCCGGGAAACGATTTAATGAAAACATTACGCCTATTCAGGCATATAGAGAGGGATTGAATATAATTCGAAAAGCAGTTGGAGAGGACAGTTTTATTCTAGGGTGTGGAGCTCCTTTACTTCCATCTGTAGGGTTTGTGGATGGAATGAGAATAGGGCCTGACACAGCACCGTATTATGATAAAAATTCTCCAGATATTATGATACCCAACGCTTATTATGCTCTTAGAAATACTATAACTAGATATTTTATGAACGAAAGATGGTGGTGGAATGATCCCGATTGTCTTCTTTTAAGAAAAAAGGAGACTTATTTGACTACTAATCAAAAAAAGATGTTTTCTTTAACATCGGGTTTATTAAACAACATGCTTTTTTTAAGCGACAACTTAGAGCTTGAGCTAGAAGATTATCTGCTTGATGCATCATTAAAATTAAAAGGAGGAATTTACTTTGTAAAAAATATTATGGGGAAAGGATATGAAATTGTTGTAAAAAAGACAAAAATAGGAGATGTAAGATATAGAATTTGTTTGGAAACAGAAAAATCAGAATTTATTGTTGAGAAGAAAAAGGATGATTAAAATGGATTGGATAGCTTTTGTTAGTTTCGTTATAGTTGCTGCTTGGACTCCTGGTCCGAATAACATAATATCAATGTCGCACGCAGGGAAATATGGTTATAGAAAAACCCTAAGTTTTTTGTTTGGGGTAAGTGCAGGATTTTTTGTTGATCTTTTAATAACAGGATTATTTAATTATTGGTTATATGAAACTATTCCAAAAGTTAAATTATTTTTAAGTATTATTGGTTTTTCTTATATGGTATACCTTGCATTAATGATTTTAAAAGGAAATTCGGAGGAGGAAAATAATAAAGAAGAAAGAATCGTGTCATTTAAAACAGGAATTTTGTTTCAATTCATTAATCCCAAAGCAGTTCTTGCAGCAATAACAATAACTGGTAATTTTATTATTCCTTACTTTGATTCAGTTTTTAGTCTTGTATTTATATCAGTTTTCTTATCTTTTATAGCTTTTCTTGCAACTTCGACTTGGGCTTTAATGGGGACAATTTTGAATAATTTTCTTAAAAAGCATGAAAAGATATTCGGAATAACAATGGCAATACTTTTAATTTTTTCTGCTGTTTCTATTATTATATAATTTTATCACCAGATTAAATAGCCTAAAATTGATAATTAAATTTCTTATTTTTTTATTTGTTTTATACAATATTTATATGATATAATAATTTTTAGTAGGTGATATGATGAAAAAATTATTATTTATTTTAATCTTAATTGATTTGTGTCATATCCTTTTCAGCAAACCATACAGCCTTTTTTATTTCTTTCGAAACATTACCGCCTATATATATTATGGAATAGGAGGTTCTTTCTGGTGGGGGACAGATTTAGATTTCGATGTGCCCGACATTGGACCAATTACTTTTGGAACACCACAATTATATGCTGGACCTGAAGCATATGTTTTTATGTTTCCAGGATATGGAGGTGAATTTGGAGCACTAGCGGGAGTTAGTGGCCAATTTCTCTTACCAATTGAGAGTTGGAGTTTTAATTTATTTGATACATTAATTCAACCTGCTTTTGCGGTCAATGCAAATATTGACTATTGGATTACATCCTATTATTATGGAGCTTCTAACTTAGATTTTTCTATTCAACCAAATATTGTATTTATTACCAAGCCCGACAAACCTGAGGAACCAAGATATTATGGATGGACTTGGCCATATCCTTTGATTATTGCCTTTGGTATGTACAGATAAATATTTGTTTTTATACTTTTCTTTTATAAAGAATAATTTGAATTCTATCAGACACATCTTCGGATGTATCTGATATATCTGCAATTCTATGTACTAGCTTTTTCAATTGAATTTTTTCTGCCAAGGAAATATCTAGAGAAAATATTTTTCTAATTGTTTCTCTTTCTATTTCGTCTGCTTCATATTCAAATTTTTCAGTATCTGTGATTTTCTGACTTGCGCTTTCAAAATCTTCAAACATTTCTTTTGCAGCATCCTTTAAAGCCTGAAAAGTTTCTAGAGATTTTTTTGCCAAAGACTCAAAATTTTCAAACAATTCTGCAGGTATTCTTAGATTTTGTAATTCTATTTCATCTGCAACGGCTTCGGCTTTATTTGCTATTTTATCAAGTGATTCAATAATTCCAAGTAGGTCTCCTCTAAAATTAGGCAAAAAAGCACCTGTATACATTTCCATTTCGGCTTTTCTTCTAACTTCATCTGCTTTGGTTTCTGCCTTTCTAACAATTTCAGCAAGTTCTTTAACTTTTTCATACTCATTGTTTTCCATACTTTGAATGAGCTCTATCATTTTAATAATAGTGTTTTCAATTGAATTTAAATGTTCGAAAAAAAGTTCAATAACTGTTTGTTCCTTTTTTCCAAAAAATAAGCTCATCATTGCACCTCCAAATTAAATGTCTATTTTAAAAATTCCTTTCAACAATAAGTATATCAAAAAAGTTATAATTCCTGCTGATATAGGAGTATTAACCCAAGCGCTTACAATCTTTAAAATAACTTTTTTATTTACGAGCTTTGATCCTTTGGCAAATCCTGCACCAATAACTGCTCCTACTATTGCTTGAGAGGTTGAAACGGGGATGCCAAGTAATGCATAAATCCAAACAGTTATTGATTCTCCTAGAACAGCAATAGCGGCAGAAAAATAATCAAGTTCAATTATTTGAGTTCCAACTGTCATCATAACTTTATAGCTATAAGTAAGTACTCCTAGAGCTATACTAATGCCGCCCAACAGAGCTGCCGGTTGTATTCCTATGTATTTTACAAAAACACCAGTTATATTAGCCACGTTATTAGCGCCTAAAGAGTACGAACCGTATGCCCCAATTATAAGAGTTGATATTAATATTATTTTTTCTCTTAGGTAAATTGATTTAATTTTGTTAAAAGGAATTGAAAGCAGTTTATAGGAAAGGAAACCAAAAAACATTCCTCCAAGAGGAGTACCTATCCAAGCTAAAATCAATTTTGAAATTATTCCCCAATTTACATTTCCTTCTAATAATCCCACTGCAACGATAGATCCTACAATTGCTTGAGATGAAGAAACAGGTACACCGAGGTATGTCATTAATGTCATAGTTATTGCGGCTGAGAGGACTGAAATCGAAGCCAAAATTAGATTTGAAGTTGAAACGCTGTTAATAGTTTCAAGCCCTTTTGCTCCGCCTAATAAAGCACCAATTACAATAAAAACAGCAGAAATGATAGTTGCTGTTCTATATTTAATTATGCGATTTGATACTGCTGTTCCAAAAATGTTGGCAGCATCATTTGCACCAAGTGACCATCCAAAAAAGACTGCCGGGAGAAGAAAAAAGAACACTTTATTATACCTCCGAGAATAAATTGTTTAATCTAGCGTGATTTAAAATACTATCACATTTTTTTGTAATCAAAAACAATGAAAACGAAAGAAAAATCAAAATAAATCAGTTCATTTCGATTAAATTCAAGATAATCGTTAAAAATGGATTTCTCATTAATAAGTCTTAAAAATGATGTATAATAGTAAAAAATCGGGGGTGAATTATGGAAGAAAAGATGATCAACCTTTATGGTTTTTTAAATTTTTTTGCATTTGGTTTTGTTTTAGTCCTTATTGGTCCACTAATACCCGTTATTGAAAAAATTTTTGCAGTAAACCATTCGCTAGTTGGTCTATCTCTTAGTTTAGGTTCAGTTGGTTTTTTGGTTGGTTCTCTTTTGTTTGGATATTTGTTAGAAAAATTCAACGCTTTTAATCTTGTGGTTTTTGCTGGAAGTATTTTTTCATTAGGTATATTTTTATTGTTTATTATGAACTCTTTTCTCTTTTTTATATTTGGAAATTTCATGATGAATTTTGGTGGAGCAGCTATTGAAGTGTGTATCCCATTTTTAATAGGAGTTTTAGGAACAGGTAAAAAAGCAAAAAGACTCAATTTTCTTCATTCGGCTTTTGCAATAGGTGCTGTTATAAGTCCTGTAATTTCATCCTTTATTTTGAAATATACTAATTATTGGAAATCTACTTTTGGAATTGCTTTAATTACAAGTTTGATCCCTTTTATTTTTCTCTTTTTTATTAAAAATAGAGTAAAAGATGTTCATAATGAATATCTTAAAGAAAAAGTTCCTTTTAAAAATATTTTAAATTTTTCTCTAGTAATTTTGGTTTTAGCACTTTCATTTTATGTAAGTTATGAAATGAATTTTTCTTCATGGATTTCTGTTTTTTTACACGAAGTAAGAAATTTTCAAATTTCTAAATCTGCTATTTTCCCATCCTTTTTATGGTTGGGCCTTTTTATCGGAAGATTATTTTTAGCAAAAATGCCAGAAAAACTTGGGTATAAAAAATGGTTGATAACAGTTGTAAGTTCTTCTCTTCTGTTTTCAAGTCTTGCAGTATTTTTATCTACAAACTTTTTTCTTACTGCTTTGTTAGTTTTGTTAACCGGTTTATCTTATGCCACAACATACCCCACCATACAAGCTATTATTGTTGAAAAGTATAGATCAAACAAAGGTATAGCACTTAGCTTAGCTTCTTCAGTAACTTCTCTTTTTTCAGGCGCAACTTCATATGTAATTGGTTTTCTAGGACAAAATTTTGGGATATTTTTTGGTTTTATATTTATTCTAATATTTAACATATTGGAGCTATTTATAATTTTTACTTTGAAAGAAAGAAGAGTATGAGAATTTTAAATAGTTATTCTTTTAAAATAAATTCCTTCGATTTAAAAGCGATAAACTTTCTAAAAAAGTAAGAAGATTTGTGACCAGAAGGTATATATATTCTTTTTGAGTTTTTAAGCATTTTAAAAAGACTATCAGAGCTTTTTTTATTAATTACTTTATCAAACAACCCTGAAAACATTAAGACTTTTTGATCGACAAATTTTGCAAAAGCCATGGGGTCATAATGGTAGCATCCAACTGGATGTTTGAAAATGTCTCCAATGTTTTTAAATTTTAAAATTTCTTTTTCTGGTGTTCCTCGAAGTTTAATACAATATTCTTCACTATAGCAACCCATTTCGTTTTTTTGAGTTTTGTACTCTAGCCTGACTGACTCAGTATAAGGAGAATACCAATTTATCCATCTCCAATTTCCCCCAGTGAAAGCGAGAATTCCTTTTTTAATTCTTTTGTCAACAGCCATAGATAGAGTTGAAATCATTCCTCCAAAAGAAAACCCCATAATTGAAATAGGCAAATTAGAATTCATTTGAATATAATCGATGGTTCTTCTAACATCTATTACTGCTTGATGAAATCTAATAACGCATTTTTTAGGAGAAGCTGAGTAAAAAGGTTCTCCGCCCTTCCAATTTGAAGGTGCTCTGTTTAAATGATAGGGTAGAATTAGGAAATATGTATTAATTCTATACTTTTGGAATTTTTCTGCAAACCACATTAAATATGGAATATGTCCATTACCAATACCATGAAGAAAAATTAAATTTGAAACAGGTTTTTGAGCCAAGTATTCATAAATTATAATTTTATTGGCTTCTTCTACTTCTGAGTTATAAGGTGCATCAAATGAAACAACATTATATCTTTCCTTTTTTTCTATTTTTGGGGTTATTTTTTTACTTTCATATTCAAAGGGGAACATAGGTCATCTCCTTATTTATTGTTCATTAAACCATTTAATAATTTTATCAGCTACTTTTTCTTTTTCAATATCATTTGTCATTACATGTCCAGATTCTTTAAATATTTTGAGTTCTCTTTTTTGTGATGAAACATTATGATATATGAATTTTGCAGCTTTTATTGGTACGGTTTGGTCCTTTTCAGAAGCAAGAATTAAGATGTCAGAGTTAATAAGTTTCAATCTTTTTCTGGCAATTTTCATGAGCTTTAACAAATGACTTGCCTGCAATGGCCAGTTATATTGCCAGTATTCTTTAGATAAATAATTTAAGTCTTTATCTTCAAATTTTTCGTTATAATTTTCCCTTGGGAGTTTTTTAGAGAAAATTGAAATAAATGGAGTCAAGTTAATTTTCCAATCATTAACAAATATTGCACCTGCTATTGAAACAATTTTTGGAGGATTAACAATGCTTGATAAAATTAATGTCAAAACACCTCCCATTGAAAGACCCGCAACATAAACTTTCTCACACATACCTGCAAGATCAAAATAGGAATCAAGAACTCTTCTTAACCAATCTTTCCAGTTACTTCTTAAAAAATCTTCAGAAGAAGTTCCATGGCCAGGTAATCTTGGAATAAGTACAGTATATCCTTCTTCATTTAATCTTTTTCCTAAGTAAAGCATATCGTGCGGTGAGCCTGTAAAACCATGGATTAGTAAAACCCCAACATTGTTGTTTCCTTTCATAAAAACAGGTTGCGAGGCCCCAATAGTTTTAATATTTTTTGGTATATCGAAAAGATTCATGAAACCCCTCCTTTATATTTTTCATTTTTATGATATCAAAAAGTTTTGTAAAATAATATAGTATTTAGAAAATTAATGATTATTTTAATACTAATTAATATTTGTGATAAACTTATAAGGAAGAAATGGGGGGGATATATATGAATATGTTTTTAAAAGCTTTCATTTATTTAGGTGTTTATTCTGGTTTGCATTTCGGTTATGAATTAACAAAATGGCCATTCTTAATTCCTTTTTTTGGAACGAATGAATCGGTCTTCGAGCATTTAAAGCTTGCTTTCTGGGCGTATTTCATAGCAAATGTAATAGAATATCTAATAGTTAGTAGGAAGAGATTAGAAAGAAATTTCTGGTGCCCAAGATTGTTTTCAACAATATTATTACCGTGGCTTGTAGTAATTATTTGGTATATTCTTCCAGGTATTATTGGTCATTTAGAACCTCTATGGTTTGAGTTGTTTTGGAGCTTTTTTGTTACTTTTGTAACATCATTACTAGCAATTATCATTGAAAGAGGTATAAACAAACTTTCTTATGCTTTTAAAGTGACTGTGATAGTGTTGTTTTTGATTTCCGTTTTTTTCTTTGTTAGATTTTCATTTGGGAAGCCTATTTTAGATATTTTTGAAATTCCAAAATAATATTTGGGGTGATATGTTGAAAGAGTTAGCACTTAGCATAGATTGTGGTACTCAAAGTTTAAGGGCAATTTTGTTTGATAGAGAAGGAAATTTAATTGATATGGAAAAAATTAAATTTGAACCCCCTTATTTTTCAAAATTTCATGGTTGGGCGGAACAACATCCAGAAGTTTATTGGGAAACAATGATTAAAGCAATTAATAAATTAAAGGATAAAAACGACGAATATTTTAAAAATTTAATTGGTGTTACAGTCACTACACAAAGAGATACGGCTGTTTTTGTAGATAAAAATGGGAAACCTTTAAGACCTGCTATTTTATGGTTGGACCAAAGAAATGCTTCTAAAAAAAATCCACTTAATTTTTGGGAAAATATAGCATTTTCCATTATAAATAAGAAAGAAACTGCAATTAGAACTTTTAGAAGAAGTAGGCCTAACTGGGTTAAAGAATATGAGCCAGAAATATGGAGCAATACATATAAGTTTCTATTGCTTTCCGGGTATTTTATGTTTAAACTTACCGGAAAATTCATTGATTCGAAAGCTTCTCAAATAGGTCATATCCCATTTGATTATAAATCTCAAGATTGGACTAAGAGTAAAAGCCATTGGAGATGGAGAGTTTTTGGTGTAGAAAGAGAAAAATTGCCCGAATTAGTTCCTCCGTGTTCAATAGTTGGAAAAATTTCTAAAAAAGTTTCAGAAGAAACAGGTCTTCCCGAAGGCCTTCCAATAGTTGCTTCTGGTTCTGATAAAGGTTGTGAGACAATTGGTGTGGGATGTTTCGATACTGAGTCAGCAAGTTTAAGTTTTGGAACTACTGCTACAGTTCAAACAACTTCAAAAAAATATTTTGAAACTATTCCTTTTATACCACCATATCCTTCAGTTGTTCCTGGTTATTACAACCCGGAAATTGAGATTTTTAGAGGATATTGGCTTGTAAGTTGGTTTTTAAAAGAATTTGGAAACAAGGAAATTGAAATTGCAAACAAAAATGGTATTTCCCCCGAAGCGTTATTGGAGCCACTTTTAGATGAGATTCCTCCTGGTTCACAAGGGTTAGTTTTGCATCCAATGTGGACACCTGGACTTGATATGCCAAATGCCAAAGGTGCGATTATTGGATTTGGAGATGTTCATACAAGAGCCCATATATATCGAGCAATTATAGAAGGAATTAATTATGCCCTTAGAGATGGTATGGAAAGAATTGAAAAAAGGGGAAATATAAAAATAAAAAGATTAATGGTTTCGGGAGGAGGATCTCAAAGCGAAAAAATTTGTCAAATAACTTCTAATATGTTTAATCTTCCCGTTTATAGAACTCAAACTCATGAAACTTCTGGACTTGGTGCAGCAATGTGTGTGTTTGCGGGATTAGGTGTTTATAAAGATATTTTTGAGGCCGGAAAGAATATGGTTAAATATTCAAAAGTTTATGAACCTCAAAAAAATGAAGTGGAGATTTATGAAAAACTTTATAAAAGAGTATACAAAAAAATCTATGGTTCATTAAAAAGAATTAATTTAGAAATAAAGAAAATAGTAAATTATCCAGAGTAGCTAAATTTTTTCTTTTATGATTTTTTCCAACTTTTTAAATCAACAAATATATGCTTTAATTGTTTTTTTGTTATAGATAAATATCGATTAGACATTTAGATTTCATTTTTATAAAAAGTTGAGCAAGTTACTTTTTTTCTTAGTTAAGAATATGAAAAATTTACAAGGTTTATAAATAATATTAAAGTTTAAAAAATTAAAAACATGGCTCTTGAATTTCTCAAGAGCCATGTTTATTAAGTAAATAACTATTATTTTATGAATTTTTTTCTGGATAGAACACAATTTAACTACTACTTAAATCAAACTAATGGTATACTAATTAACCAAACAATTATTGCAGCGGTTAAACCTTCAAGGAATGTTCCTAAAGTTTGTAGTTTATATCCTGTTTTAACATCCATGTTGGAGAATTGTGTTACAACCCAGAAATAGCTATCATTTGCGTGAGAAACGACCATAGAACCGGCGCCTATTGCTACAACAACTAAAGCTTTAGCAATTGTTGATGTAAATCCAAGTGGAGCCATTAATGGAGCCATTAATGAAGCAGTAGTAATAATTGCAACCGTTGAGGAGCCTTGAGCTGTTTTAATTGCTGCAGCAATTAAGAAAGGAAGCCAAATACCAAGATTTGCTTTTGTGAGAGTTTCTCCAAGTGCCCCCGCAATTCCTGAATTTTGTAAAACTTTTCCGAATGCACCACCAGCACCAGTTATTAAGATAATAACACCGGCATTAAGAACGGCTTTTCCTACCCATCCATCAACAGACACCATTTCTTTTCCAAGTTTTTTGGTAAAAACATGGCAATTAAAATACCTATAATTAATGCTGTTACAGGGTGTCCAATGAATCCTAAGAAGGCCCTAAGACCACCGTCACCAAACGGTCTTGTTGGAAAATCTGAAATTGATTTGAGTACTATCAAAATAATTGGGATTACAATTGGTAAAAAAGCTTTTTTGGCACTTGGTGCTTCTTTCATTTTTTTGGAAATTTCTTCTTCTGACATTTCTGGATCTGGATCAATTTGAATTTTTGAACCAAATTTAAGTGCAAAAAGCCAGCCTACAATGAGAGAAGGAATAGATACAATAAGTCCCCAAATAATTACAACGCCAAGATCGGCATTTAAAATACCAGCGGCAGCTACGGGTCCTGGGGTTGGTGGAACCATTGTATGAGTTGCATATAATCCAAGACTTAACGCTATAGCACTAACAGCTAAACTAATTTTGGATTTTTTAGAGAGAGCTTTGTTTAATGGAGAAAGAATTACAAATCCCGAATCACAGAATACAGGTATAGAAACAATATACCCTATAATACCCATAGCAAGGGGTACATTCTTTTTCCCAGTAATTTTCAAAATTGATTCTGCCATGGTATAGGCACCGCCGGATTTTTCTAAGAAAACTCCAATGATTGTTCCTGCAACAATAACTATACCAATAGAGCTGAGGGTACCACCAAATCCAGCAGTAATAGAGGATAGAATATCGCCGAATTTCATTCCGGAAAGTAAACCATAAATAAAAGCAGCAAAAATCAAAGCCAGGAACGGATGAAGTCTCCATCTTACCGTTGAATAAACAATGAACAAAATGGTTAGTAGCAACAAGATGATCAACCAAACAGTCATCTCTCCACCCCCTATAAATTAAAATAGACACATTAAGATTATAACATTTTCAGGTTTAAAATTAAAAAGTATGATAAAATCAAATTGAAAGGAAAGGAGTGAAAAACATGGTATACGAATTAAAAAATGGTAAAAAAATTAAATTTGATCATGTTTATATAATGGGAATTGTAAATATTACACCTGATTCTTTTTATCCAGACAGTAGAGTTAAAAAGGACAAATTAATAGACACAGTGTCAAAAATGATTAATGAAGGTGCAGAAATTATCGATGTTGGTGGAGAGAGCACTCGTCCGGGCGCCGAAGAAGTTCCTTTGGAAGAGGAATTGAATAGGGTTGTACCTGTAGTAGAAACAATAAAGAAAAACTTTGATGTTATCGTATCTGTTGATACTTATAAATCAAAAGTTGCAGAAGAAAGTTTAAAAATGGGAGCAGATATTATAAACGACATTAGTGCACTTAGATTTGATAAAAATATGATAAATGTTGTTAAGGAATTTGATTGTCCAGTTATTTTAATGCATATGAAAGGAACTCCAAAGGATATGCAAAAAAATCCTTTTTATGAAGATCCAATCTCAGAAATATACGAATTTTTAAAAGAAAGAGCTGAATTTGCAAGAAAAAATGGTGTTGAAAAAATAATAGTTGATCCTGGAATAGGCTTTGGCAAACGACTTATAGATAATTTACTAATAATAAAGCACTTGAATAAATTTAAGGAATTGGGTTATCCTGTATTATTAGGTGCAAGCAGAAAGTCCATGATTGGTATGATTCTTGATTTACCAGTCGAGGAAAGACTTGAAGGAACATTGGCAATTACTACCATTGGTGTTATGAACGGAGCAGATATAATTCGTGTACATGACATAAAAGAGAATTATAGAGCTGTTAAAGTTGCAGAGGCGATAAAAAATGCGGCTAGATAGGTTTTTATCTAATGCAGGAATTGGGAGCAGAAAAGAAGTTAAATACATAATTAAAGAAAAAAGAGTGAAGGTAGATAATGAAATAGTTGTTGATCCTTCTTTTGAAGTTAAAGAAAATCAAAAAGTGTTTTTAGATGGCCAAGAAGTGATTCCTTATCATAATGTGTATATAGTTATGAACAAACCTGCTGGATTTACTTCAAGTAAATCTGAATTTGAAAGAAACGTTTTTGAGTTTATAAATCATCCTTATTTAAAAAAACTTCACATCGTTGGAAGGCTTGACAAAGAT
>JASKLO010000014.1 GCA_030153605.1 Thermosipho sp. (in: thermotogales) | reverse complement strand
TTATTATACTATTTTCAAAATTATATTTCTATATTTTGATCTTTTATATCAAAAAAGCATGGAGCATAAAATCCCCATGCCTAAAATAGTTTCATCTATAAGGAAAAATAGGTTGGCTTATATTTTCTATTGTTTGGATTTTAGCAATTCTTGGTATTATCTTTAAAGTCTTTTTTGTCAAAAAATTTGTTATTTTCTCAACTTTACTATATATAGCAATGGGATGGCTCGTAATTTTTGTCCTAAAACCATTAAGTATTAAGCTTAATCATTTTGGAATGTTATTTCTTTTTATCGGAGGAATCTTTTACACGGCAGGAACAATATTTTATATATGGCGGAAAATTCCTTACCATCACGCTTTTTGGCATATTTTTGTACTTGCTGGAAGTATATTCCATTTTTTTGCTATTATTTTAATCTAATTTGGGATAAAAAATTAACAACGCAGTTAAAACCAAATAAAACAAAACACTTATTTGCCAATTAATAATTCCATATAAAATTGATAAAGAAATAAGAAGGTATAAACCTGAAATCACCCAAATTAAATAAAGCATTTTTCTCTTGTTATTCGTAATTTTAAAAAGCTTTGCACTTAAAGAATATTTAAATTTTTTTAATAAATGAGGAAAAGATTCCAAAAATACTGGTGTTAAAACTATTAAAGAAGTTAAAAGATGTATTAATCCTCCTCTTGACGATGAAAGAATTGCAATTACTATTACTCCTCCTATTAAATAATTTCCTATCTTACCCAGTTGAATTCTAGATGGTGGAAAATTATAAAAAATAAACGCAAATAATGAACCAATTAAGGACATTAACAAAATTTTATCGTAATTACTCGTAGCAAAAAAATAAAATCCAAGCCCTGTCATAATTCCTAATGAAGCAGCTACTCCATCAAAATTATCAATCTTCTTAAAAGTTTCTATTAAAAAGTACCCAACTAAAATACCTAAGGGAATAAATATTAGACCAACATATTTAAAATTAACAATCAAAAGCGAAAAAAGTATAATTAAAAAATTAAATTTTAATATTTTTCGTTTTAAATCTTCATAAATACCTATTAATGCTAAAATAGTTAGAAAAGATTTCACAAATAAATCAAAAGGTGCAACTAAAATTATTGAAAAAAATATTCCCATTCCTCCTAGATAGGGAATACTTTTTTCTTTTTGATCTGTTATATGATATTTAATTGCTAATTTTCCAAAAAGGGGTATAACAACAACAGAAATTGCAAAAGATAATATAAAATAAAGCATTTTATATCCTCCAATTAAAAAGCCTGGTCTCAAACGAGACCAGGCAAAATTTATTTAATTTTTACTGGTAACACCGTTGTATATTTACTTCCCGGCACATATGAAGAAAGAATGGTTTTTTGATCATAACCTTCTGGTGCAAGTATATCAACAACATATGGCGCCATATCTTTTGAATCTTTTGGATATCCTCCTAAAGTCCATTGACCGGGTTCAGGGGTTACTGGCCTAAAGTTATCAGGTCCATATCCATCCTGACTTCCTACAAGAATGTAAGCATAAATATTATCAGAAATGTCTAAATACTTTTTAAAAATAATAACATTTATAATTTTTTCACCAGTGTCAGCTTCTACACTAACTGCCTCACCAATTTCTTGACCATCGCTTGTAGCAAAAAATTGTCCATAAGAAGGCCACCCGGCTACTTTTACAAAGTAATCCCACGGATGATTTTCATCAAATTGAACTCTTGCACCTTCATTGTAAGTATCTGTTCTTCCTCCAGGTTTTGTATCAAGGTATATATTAATAAGTTGATGTGAAAATCCTTTTGGAGCACCCCAAGGATTTGTCATTTCAACGAATTTGATTTGGAAAATATATGCCTCATCATTCTCCATTACTACAACATCTGTCATATCAAATAAGCCTTTAAAAGGCTCAAATGCAACATCTTTTGGATATGTATATGTTCCAGGCCCATATTCATCACCTACAGGATCTTTAAATATTTTTAGTATTTCTCCAGTTACTACTGCTGGTAGTATAACATTTATAGGTCCACTGTTTGGAGCAAAATCAACATCCTGTCTGTCTTTAGAAATAACAACAGCAAAATTAAACTCTTCTCCAGATTTTACATTTAAAAGGTCATATGGTATTGCAAACTCAACAATATCTCCAACCGCACCTTTAATGTCTGCAGTAGTTAAAATCCAGGTGTCATTACCCGAAGCTTTATAAAAACTCACCTTATTTCTCTTTTCCCATGTTTTTAAATTTATTACAAACCTGTAGGATAAAGCAAATCCTAACGGAGTCACCTTTTCTTTAGAATAATAAGTTTTCGCATTAAACTTTTCTGCTTTTGGACTATCTGCATAAATTTCTACTTTTATATCTTCGCCCAAATATTCTTTTGCAATTTTGTCCAATTGAACTCCAACGTACAACCCAATATCTCCTCTGCCGACAACAATTTTTTGAAGAATATTTTCATCAAGCGTATCGTCAAAAATTGCTGTTGTTTTTTCAGAATCATCAAGTTGCCCGTTTATTGTATATTCAATTTTCTTAATTACACCTGTCGTTGGAGGAGCTGGTTTTTTGTTTGGAATATACAAATAACTTGGTATATCTTCATATCCAGCAATTTCGTACATTTTAATCAAAAGATTTTTAAATTGTTGATCAAATAACACTTCATTGTTTCCAGCATCTTGGTCGGCACCATACCACCAGAACCAATCACTTCCTTCAGCTGCATACAAAACATGTCTTGCAAGATCATTTTCTTGAATATCAACATTATTCAAAAGAATTTCTCTTGCTTTTGAAAGTCTATCCCATGCCTCATTTTCTTCTTTTTCACCTATCCAGGTGTCTAAGATTCCACCTGCCCACGAACCTTTAGCAAGTGTTTCTAATTCATTTTTAATTTCATATTTTTCAATATATTGACTTGGAGTTACCAAATTGATTAAGGGATCTTCAGAAAGTTTTTTATAAAGTAGCTTTCTAAAATCATTTCCGTTATTAGGATAATGTTCCCAAGCATTTTCTCCATCAAGAGCAATTGTAACAATTAAATCTCCAGAAGTATTAAGTTTTTGATATTCATGCAAAGCTTCAATAAAATCATTTACTGCATCTTCTGCGTTCATTTGAGAGTATTTAAAGCTAATTCTATTTGAAAGATCAGTATCTCTGAAAAATACAATAATTCCGCCTTCGTTTGTTTTCAATTTGTAAGGTCTAAAAAGGTTTTCGATATTTCCGGTATCAATGCCGCTTTTTTGTAAAATTGCCTTGTCCGTTACAATCCATTTGACATTATTTTTAGCAAAAAGAATCGCAGCTTCTTGAGACACCGCTTGCTCTGAAGGCCACATACCTTCAGGTCTTTTACCAAATATCTGTTCAAAGTAATTTAAACCTTCCTTTATTTGACCGTTTGCATCGTCAATCCAACCTTTATCAACTAGAATTGGAAGAATTGGATGATAGAAAGGTGTGGTTGTTAATTCTATCTTTCCTTCTTCCCATAACTTTTTATACTTATCAACTATTGTTGATAAAATTTTCTTATGAAATTCTAGAACATACAAAAGATCGTCCCTTGTATAATGCTCTTTGTCTAATAATTCGCTCAGTTTTGGATCTGATTGTATATACTCAATATTAATCCAATACAAATTCCAACAAACTTTCAAATCAAGGAGGTCTTGATTAGAAAACTCTTTTCCAGAAGTTTTTAATTCCATCAATTCTTTATATCTTTTATGAGCATTTACAAATTGTGGGTTAATATCAAAAAAGTGATCAATAATGAACTTCTTTTCTTCCTTTGTTAATTTATCTTCTTCTTTCAATGAAAGCCTTTGATATTCATCTGTTGCACCTTTAAGATAATCTTGAATTTGTAGGAGTAAGCTTGGAACTATGTTGAAAGTAACGCTTCCTTTTTCAAGATATTCTTCAACAAGATCTGCCATATAAGGATAATCATTAACGCCATGTGCTCTTACCCAAGGCATCATATATTCATCAGAGCCTGGAATCTTATACAAAGGTTGATGATGATGCCATATAAGTGCCACATTTAAAGGCTTTGCTTCTTTATTAGCATTTTCTACGTTTTTTAATCCTACAACTAATTTCCCGACTTTTTCAAAAATTTCAAAATATCCGTTTTTACCTCCAAATCCATCATCGATAAATGCTGGAGCATTTGGATCTGTTTCCCATTTTTCACCGTTTATAACAAACTTATATTGATAGCTTCCTTCACCAATTTCAAGGACAGCTTCCCACCATCCATCTCCTGTTTCATAACATTCATTAGCTTCTGGATCCCAACTGTTAAAATTACCTGCAATAGTTACATATTCAGCATCTTTTGCAAAAAATCTAATTACAACATAACCCTCTTCATCTATATAAAAGTTCTCAGGATTGAAATTTTCATTTACTTCAATTTCACTTGTTTTTTCTTCGCCTTTTTGAGAACCAGCACCCACTATAACCAACTTTCCATCTTTTTCAATTAAAGAAAAAATACCGTTATAGCCACCAAATCCATCATCTACATATCCAGGTGCTTCTGGATCTTCTTTCCAATTTGTACCTTCAATAACATATTTGTATTGATATGTACCAGGTTCTAACTCCAAACTGATTTTCCACACACCATCTTCTTTCTTCATGGTAAGTTCAGTTGGATTCCAATTATTAAAATTTCCTGCTAAATAAACTACCTTTGCATCCAAAGCTTCCTTAAAAGTAAAAACTACTTTTCCATTTTCAACATAAACAGCTGAAAAAACTATGAAAGCTGCTAAGAGAAGAGTAAAAATGAAAAATTTTCTCACGCTAATACCCCCTTCCTGGAATCATTTCCAAAATATATTATACACAATTTTTTATCTTTAAAAATGAAAAATGAAAAATTCCAAGTTATTCCTTTTCAATTTTTGTAAGATCGGTTTTTCTTTTTGATTCAACTATCATCATACTTAATGCAAGAATTAGAGACAAAGTAGCAAAACCAATAACGATGGAGGTTATTATTACAGCCTGCGGGAAAGGATCTACATAATTTGAAATGCCTGGAACTTTTATTGGATAATAACTTCCTTTTTTTGAGGAGATAATTACAAAAAACATTACAACTGCTGTGTTTAATACATCTAATGAAATAACTTTTGATATTATATGCTTTTTAAAAAGTAGACCGTATATTGAAAACATAAAAATAATTATAGGTCCTAAAAAATCTAGATTCTCTAGCATGTTCTCACCTCATAAAAAGCTCCATTTAAATATACTGGTATAACGTTATAAACTGAAATCCTTTTACAAAATTCAACATCATCTTTAAATCCCATACTTATCAATTTTTTTGCGTGCTCTCCTTCAAATTTAAGACCAGTTTGTTTCCAAAAATTTAGGGAAATAATTGAACTATCACTTAAATCATTTCTATTTTCTTTCTTCAATTTTTCTAAAAAGGCACCTGCAAAAAGGGTATCCTCAAATGAAACATTTCCATTATTTCCTGCACACCATAAAACGATATTCTCATCATTTTTTACATAATCAATTAGAAAATCTAAATTTAAAAATGAACCTATTAGTATTTTTGAAGAAATTTTTGATGCTTTTTCTACTACCTTTGTTCCATTAGATGTTGTTAATACTATTTTTTTACCCTTTACATCAAAATATTCTAAAGGGGAGTTTCCTTTATCAAACCCCTTTATTTTAGTAGTATTCCTTTCGCCACATATTATAAAACCGTCTTTTTTCATTTCCCTAGCTTTTTTAATTGAATTAGTGATTTTGACAAGTTTTGCCCCGTTGAAAAGTGCAGTAATAATTACTGAACCGGCTCTTAAAACGTCAATGGCGATTATAGTTGCGTTTGTTTTTGGTTCTTCTTTATAAGTAAACAATGTTTCAATCAATTAAATCACTCCTAATAAACTAAAAACTCCTACTGAAAAAATCATTAAAGTAAGTATGAATTCAGTTGTAAAAGTAAATTCCAAATTAATTTTAGAAAAAAATATTTTTCCTAATATTATTCCTGCAGGAACTAAAATCAATGATTTAAGATCAACGTAAAACGGGTAAATTAAAGAAATAGAAATCAAAAATAACAAAATGAAAAACTTATCTTTTTCAAACTTTAGTCTTTGTGGAATTACTTTTCCTATATATAAAGAACTAAAAAAGGTAATAATAACAGATAAAATCTTTGAAAAAATCATTTGTTCTTTTATATATCCGCCAAGTGTAAATGAAAAACCTGAAATTGAAAGAAAAGAAATTAAAATCATTAAAAATAGAAAGACAGAGTAAGTTTTTTCCTTTTGTAGATCCCTTTCTATAAATCTAGTTGATAAAAAAAGAAGTGCCTTTGCTATACCATGGGTTAAAACATATATAGGTGCTAAAAGAGGATTTAAAAGCATTAGTCCTAATTGAGACATAGTACTAAAAGCCAATAATTTTTTTAAATCCTTTGATAAAACAGCAAAAATTGCACCAAAAAAGAATGTTAAAATACCAAGAAAATAAAACTCTTTTCCTATTCCTAATCTGATAATTGCATAAAGAACTGATTGAGTGTAAATACTAGATAAAAGTGCGGAAGTTTCAGTTTCGGCTTTAGAATGAACTTCTGGTAGCCATAACCCAAATAAAAAAATACCAGCTTTTGAAATCAATGCAGATTTCATTAAAAATTCAGATATTCCCGAAATATTTTGAATATCAAAACTACCATTCTTAAAATAATGAATTCCGACTCCAAATAAATAAATGTTCATAGCAACAGTACTGGCAAATATATACTTCAACCCAATTAACTTATGTTCAAATTTTTCGCCGGATAATATCAATAAAACAATCAAAAGTGTTAAAGTTTCAAGCAAAACGTAAATATTGAATAAATCATGTGAGATAAATAATAAATTTAGAATTACATGTGTTAAAGAAACAAAAAAACTTGTGTTTAATCTATAAAATCTAATAAGCTGTAAAGATACTATAAATGTACATATAATATTTGTAAGAATAAAATAAAAAGAAATGGAGTCACTTACTACGTGAACTCCATTATATCCAATAAGATAGACATCAAATTTTTGAAATAACAAAAAGATTGATGTTATTGAAATAACAAGAGGTAGAAATTTTGTTCTTTTTATAATGTAAAACAAAAATATCAAAACAATTTGCATTATTGAAAAGAATACAAACGTTATTGTTCTTCTACCTCCTTAAAAATAGTATATCTAGGAAGACCATTTTCAAATTTTGGTGGTAATTCTCCTTCTATTAATGGCTTTGCATATTCAAAAAATTTCTCAGTTACTTCAAATTCATTGTAGAATTCTTCAGGAAGGAATTTTGTTTTATCAGCAACTTTATTAAGTTCAACTGTTCCATAATCTACGATATAAGGATTATTGCTTTTTCTTTCTATAGTTACCATTACTCCTGAAACACCATCTAATGCAAGCTGTACTGCTTTCCTTCCTACCATTTCAGCTTCTTCTATATCAGTTTTACTTGCAATGTGTCTTCCACTTCTTTGTAAATAATCTGGAATGGCAACATGTGTTTTTAAAGACAATTCGGATCTAACCATTCCAGCAATTGTAAATCCCACACCACCTAACTGCCTATTTCCAAAACTATCGGTAAATCCCATATCGGAAACAAAAAATCCATCAGGATATCTTATGCCCTCTGAAACAGCTATTGAACAATAACCTTGCTTTCTTATAAGTTCATCAACCCTTTCCAAAAATTTTTCTTTATCAAAAGGAAATTCTGGAAAAAGAATTATGTCCGCCCCTATACCATTCATCCATCCAAGACCAGCTGCTGCTACGAGCCACCCCGCATGCCTCCCCATTATTTCCATAACAAAAACGCGAGTAGAATCAACATACATACTTCTTAAATCAAGTGTTGCTTCCATTACTGATGTTGCAACATATTTTGCAGCAGAACCATAACCAGGGCAATGATCAGTAAATGGTAAATCATTGTCAATTGTTTTTGGTACTCCTATCACTTTTAGTGGTACACCTCTAACTTTCGCTTCCTGGTAAACTCTCCAGGCAGTATCCATTGAATCATTACCACCATTATAAAAGAAATACTCAATGTTATATTTCTCAATCACATCAAATAGTTTAGAAATATCTTCTTGTGTTTTCATCTTTCTTCTACAAGAACCAAAAGCTCCTGCAGGGGTATATTTTAAACCTTCTAAATCCATATCATTAACTTTTAAAAGCTTTTCTTTTAAGATTCCTGTAACACCGTGAATTCCAACAAAAACTTCTAAACCTGCTTTTCTGGCTTCGTCTAACACACCGTATGCAGATGCATTTATTACACTTGTAACCCCTCCAGATTGTGCATACAAAACCCTCATTTTATTCCTCCTCGTACGCTATTTCTAAAATCTTTCTTATATCATCTTTTTCAAGTCTTACAAGTTTACCCATAGGTGCTGTTAATGCAGCAATTTCAGTAAGTTTTTCAACGTCTTCACGTTTAAAACCTAATTCTTTCAATGTTGTAGGTGCTCCTATCTTTTTATACCATCTCTTCAACGCTTCAATTGCAGATTCAGGCGTGCTATTTTTTAACCTGAAAATAATTCTACCAAACCTTCTAAATTTCGCAGGATAAGCTTTATATACATATTTCATCCAAGCGGGGAATACAACTGCTAAACCGGCACCATGTGCCACATCGGGATTTAATGCACTTAAAGCATGCTCAATTGCATGTGAAGACCAATCTCCGCCTCTGTGTCCCATGCCAGAAACCCCATTCAATGCTAATGTAGTGGAAAGAGCAAAATTTGCTCTTGCATCATAATCTTTAGGATCGTTCAATAAGGCTTCTGTAGTTTCCATTAAGGTTAAAATTATTGATTCATCAACTCTATCAATTAAATCTGTTCTTTTAGCACCGTCAAAATAATATTCCATTACGTGACTGATTGCATCTACCGCACCATTTACTGTTTGATGCGGTGGAAGAGAATATTGCACTTCAGGATCAACAATAGATACCTTTGGGAAAGTATGAACAGACCAGAATGAATATTTTTTCAGCTCTTCTTCATTTGTTACAACTGTTCCTCCATTCATTTCTGTTCCTGTAGCTGATAATGTTAATATTGTATAGAGAGGCAAAGCAGCTTTTGGAGTAGCTTTCCATTCATAAAAATCCCAAACATCTCCGTCATATAAAACACCTGCTGCAACAGCTTTTGCACTATCTATGACACTTCCTCCACCAACAGCTAATATTGCTTCAACTTTTTCATTTCTTGCAACTTCAATTGCTTCACGCACTTTACTTAAAACTGGGTTTGGCCTTACTCCCCAAACTTCAACTTTTTCAATTGAATTTTCTATTAAAGATCTTACAACTTTTTCATACACTCCATTTTTCTTTATTGAACCACCACCAGCTAGTAGAAGTACTTTTTTTATTTTATCTCTCCTTAAATATTCTCCAATTTGTTCCACAGTATTTTTTCCAAAAACAAGCCTAGTAGGATTATAAAAAACGAAATTCTCCATAAAATCACCTCCTAATTAACTTCAATTTAAAAAACTTAAAATTTTCTTTAATTATTATACCATAAAAAAAAGAGCCTCATATGAGGCTCATTTGGAGCAGGCGGTGGGACTCGAACCCACACCCTCCTCCTTACCAAGGAGGCGCTCCACCTCTTGAAGCTACGCCTGCAACCCAGAAATTATTTTAACAAAGCTACACTTAATTGTCAACATCTTCTGATTCGTCAGTATCATCTAAGACTTCAAAATCTCCCGTTCCTATCTCTTCCCAAAGTTTTACTACTTCGTTGAATTCATTTTCGTCTTCAATTGAATCTAAATAAACGTTTCCATCTTCATCTGTAGTTTTCTTAAAGATATAAAGATCACCAAAATCTTTAATATCCTCACCTTCTACAAAGATTTCTTCACATACCCAATATTCATTTGTTTCTCTTTCAAGCTCACCTAAAAGTACAAAATGGTGCTCATTTCCTTCTTCATCGTGAAGGGTAAATGCTTCTAAATGTTCATGTTCATGTTCGTGTTCATGATCGTGATGTTCATGCATAAATCTCAACTCTCCTTTTACAAAATTCTTATAATAAGTATACCATGTTTAAAATTTTTGTATAGACTAAAATTCAAAACCAACATTAAAGGTCAAACCTAAAGAATTTGTATTAAATGGTAAAACACTATCTAAACATGCTTCATGTAACTGTAAAATAAATTGTTCTTATATCAAACTTACTTCCAAAAGAACGAATAAACGAATTTAGCTTGCTCATATAATTCGCAGGATCAAAAATAAACAGCCAAGCGTTAAAAACACATATAATACTTTTTTATCCACTATTCATCTTCAAATGAAGGTCTAACAAAATCATCCCAATATGCAACAATAAATATTAATAGGGGTACAGCAAAAAATATTCCAACAATTCCAAATACTTGGCTAACAATTATTATAGAAATAATCATTAGTACAGGATTTACACTCAAATGTTTTTTCATGACAATTATAAATACTACAAATAATCCAAGATGTATTAAAATTACCAAAATATTTACTATTATAAAACCTTTGAGCCCTAAAGTAAGTGAAAAAAGAAATACAGGAATATATTCAAAAATAACACCAACTATTGGAATTAAATTTGTAACCCCCGCCCAAAAAGATAAAATAATTGCTGTATTTTGAAAATAGAAATAAGAGATTATGTAAAACAAAATGGCTGTAATAAATGCATTTATAAAAACAACATCAACAAAACCTGATAATGCTAAATAAACCTTATTTAAAAAGTCTTCAACGAATCTTCTGGAATTTTTAGGAAATATTTTAGGAATTGATTTTCCAAGCCATGAAGAATATAAGATTAAGTAAACCGTAAGTAAAATCGAATAAAAAATTGTGGTAAAAAATCCAGGAGTCCCTTTTGCAACATAATCTATTAAATAACTCGTCAAATCAGAAAGTTTGGGTTGTATCCAATCCATAACTATTGTTACACCCGCTGCTAGATTTGGATTGTTTTCAAAATATTTTTCCCATGCTTTGGTTTCAAAAACTTTATTAATCGTATTAATAAAAATTCCTATCTGTTCAGTACCTGCAGGAACTATTAAAATTATACCATAAATAATTATAAAGAAGTAAAATAACATTGCAATTATTAAAGCTAATCTTCCTTTTATTCTAAAAATATTTAAAACTTTTGATAGAAAATTTATTATTAAAACTGAAATAAGGGTAAATACAAAAATATTTAAAATTGTTTTGAACAATAAAAATAAAACTAATAGAATTGAAGAATACAAAATAATATATTTTGCTGCTCTTTTCCTTGGATCTTCTGACCCAAAGAATTTATTCATTTTCTAATGTCCTCCTTTGAATATTCATTTCAAAATATTTTCTTATTTCATCAATGTTTTGTGTTTTTCCCATAACTACCATCAATTTTATTTTAGCTTTTTGCCCAATTGGATGCTCACTCATTATAGCACCTCTTTTTCTTAAATCTGCTCCTCCACCTTTATAACCATAAACAGGATAAACTCTTCCTTTGAAACATCTAGAAGTTACAACAACAGGAATATTCATTTTTACAACCTCTTCAACCGCATCTGCGACTAATGGAGGAACATTTCCTCTTCCGAAACCTTCAAGTACTATTCCTTTGTATCCAAGTTGAGGAACTAATCTTAGAAATTCACCTTGATCTCCTGTAAAGGTTTTTATTAGCGCTATTTTTTCTTCAATCTTCTCAACAAATATTTTTTCACGAGTTAAAGATTTCCTAAAAAATATGACAGTATCCTCATCAACAATTCCCAAAGGTCCATAACCCGGGGAATCAAAAGTAGCTACATTACTAGTATATGTTTTTGTCACTTCTCGTGCCGCATGAATTTCATCATTTAAACATACCATGACTCCCATTCCATATGATTGTGGGCTCAATACAGTTAAAACTGAAGAGTAAACATTTCTTGGTCCATCTGTTCCAAGTTCGCCAATGTTTCTCATAGCAGCAGTACACACAACTGGTTTTTCGTTTCTTAATGTTAAATCCAAAAGATAAGATGTTTCTTCTAATGTGTCTGTTCCATGAGTTACAACTACTCCTACAACTTCACTATCATCTAAAATTTTATCTATCATTCTTGAAAGGTTCCACATATCTTTGGGAGTCATATGTGGACTAGGAATATTAGAAAACTCAACTATATCAATTTTTGCATCTTTAATTTTTGACAGTTCAGGAATTTCACTAATCAAAATATTTCCTTTTTCATATGGTACAACACTTTCACCTTTTTTTACCATAGCAATTGTTCCGCCAGTTGTAACTATCACTACTTTTTTCATAAATAATGCCTCCTGACCCTTGTTCCAACTATCATTCCATATACAAATCCACCAACGTGAGCCCAATAAGCAACTCCAGAACCGGTAATGTCAGCCAAAGTTCCATTAAGAACCTGGAACAAAAACCAGAAGAACAAGTAAATAACTGCTGGAATTTCAACTAAAAACGGTATAAACCAAATAACTAACGATACTATTTTTGAATACCAAAATTGCACAAAATAGGCACCCATAACTGCTGAAATAGCACCAGATGCTCCTACTAAAGGATATGGTGAATATATATTAAATAGCCAATGAAATCCTAATGCAAATAATCCTCCAGATAGATAAAACATTAAATAATTGAAATGCCCAAATCTATCCTCAACATTGTCTCCGAAAATCCACAAAAACCACATATTTCCTATTATATGTGACCAACCACCATGGATAAACATATGAGATATGAAAGGAACAATAGGATTTGAAGTAATGATAATTCTAATTTGTTCCCAAATAAAAATGTGCTTTGGGTTTGAAGTAAATTTCCAGGTGTATCTCAAGGGAACAATACCATAATTAAAGAAGAAATTTTGTAGTTGCAGATTATGTAACGAAATTTCATATAAAAAAACTAAGACGTTAATTAAAATAATAGAGTATGTTATATATGGTTTTTTTCTACTTGGAATTGTGTCATACAAAGGAAACATATATTCCCCTCCTTTTATGGATTTCCCATCATTCTAAGATATAACAACTCCCATATTTTGCTTAAAATAAACACACAAACTAAAAAAATTGATAATACGAAAATTGCTATAAATCCCTTTTTCATATTATCCTCCTTTAATAATTCCAATTAATTCGTGAGTCATTAAAGAAAAAGCATAAAGTGCATCTCCTCTAGGAAGATAATCTAAGAAGGAATTTCTAAAGTCAAGAGGATAGTCACATACAACAGGATAAATATCCTTGTCAATGATTTTATTAAATATTAACAAACTCCTTTTCATATGAAGATAAGATGTCACCAAGTAAATTACGGGATAATTTTCTAAAATCTCTTTAGAAAACAGAGCGTTTTCTTTAGTCGTTCTTGCTTTGTTTTCCACAACAATTTTGTTCTCGGGGACACCTAACTGTATTAAAACTTCCTTCATTATATTACTTTCAGGAATTCCTTTTGAAATAACCCCTCCTGTTACCAATATTGGATATCCTGTTAATTTATATATTTCATAACCCTTTAATATCCTTTTTAAGGTATGAAGACCAATTTCGGTATTCCCTTTATATTGAACAATACCCCCACCAAGTACTACTATTATTCCTTCTTTATCATATATTTTAGTGCTATTAACATAAAAATATTTACTTAAAAAATATACAAAAAAAGGGCTTGAGATTAAATAAAAAAATAAAGTTAAAAAAAGAAAAAAGCGCCACATTAGGCGTTTTTTTACAAAAAAATAAATTGTAAAGGTTAAAAAAAACAATATTAAAATACCCGGAAATTGAATAAAACTTCCCACAGTTTTGTAAATAATCAAATTAACACCCCAAAAAATTTTTTAGAATTTTTCAGATAAAAATTCTGATAAAATATCAACAAAATAACTCAATAACTTTTTGCTTTCATTTGAAAAATGTTTTCCTTTAAAATTATCTAAAGAAATATTTCCAACAAATTTTTCTCCAATGTTGAAAACTCCAATTAATGGCACAAAATCTGAATTATTCATTCCATAACTTGAAAGCACATCTTTTAATTCACTTTTTTCTACCAATTCTTTTGCATTTTCTATTTCAAAAACCTTTTCGCCATTTTTTATTTTCTTTTCTATCTCAGTTCCATAAGCCGTTTTTGAAGCTGGAAAATTTAAAGAAATCGCTCCTGGATATCCTACTTCTGCGACACACTCGTACTTGTCTTTATTAAGTAACCAAATGGAGCCCTTTTCGGCTTCAGGAATGATTTCTAAAATGTTTACAAGAACTTTTTTCAAAAAAGTTTTTAAATCCTTAGTTCCCATATTTTTCCAAGAAACAACAAAATCGACCATTTTTTCAAGCGCTTTATAATACAGCTGTTCTTTTAATTTTTTCTCAATAGTGTCTAAAACATTTTCAATTTTAGAAATAACAACTGGATACATGTTTTTCAGTATTTTATAGTAATTTGGTTGGCTTTTTAACAATAGCTTGTATTCAGATATAGGTACAACTATCCATTTTTCATTATCAACAGAAAATTCTTTAAATTCATCCTTAGAAATGGCTCTTCGACAAACTTTTTCTGGTAAATAAGATTTTAAAATCACATCACCTTTTAAAATAGCATATTCGCCCATTTGACTTCTTTTATATATGTTTTCAAAAAAATCTAAAATAAAACTATCTTTATCCTGATAATTTTCAAGTAACATGTCTCTTAAAATTTCATTCACTTTCAATAAGCCCTGTAAACTCAGCTCAAATAAATATCTCTCTGTATCATCTAATATAAAACCTGCAACACCATATGTTCCATCACCCAATCTAATGGGAATTTTATTAATTATCAAAAATTTATCATTAAACATCATGGTATATGTTACAGCCTTTTTAGTTTTAATAACCTTTTTGTCAATTTCTTCATGTAAATCTTCGCCAAACAACTTTTTATTGGTTTTCCCAATAACTCTTCTCTCATTAATGCCGAAAAACTTTTCCCATTCTTTATTAATCCAAACATATTTAAATTTATTATCTTTTATAAAAGCAGGTGCAGGAAAACGTTCAAAAAATTGTTGCAAATAAAATAAATGTCTCATACTACTTCCTCCAATCTTACAGGTACTATATTCGAAACATCGTTTGTTTTTGTTACACCAAGCATAATATCTGCCGCTTCCATAACAATCTTATTATGCGTAACAACTATGAATTGAGCTTCAGTATTTTCCAATAACCTTCTAAATCTCTCAGAGTTATATTCATCTAACGGTGCATCTGCTTCGTCAAGAACATAAAAAGCACTTGGTTGAGCCTCTAAAAGAGCCATTAAAAGCGCCAAACCTACTAGTGCTTTTTCTCCGCCAGAAAGAAGTTGTAATTTTTGAGACCTTCCCTTCCCCTTTGAAATAATTATTTCTATACCACTTTCCAAAATATTATCTTTATCTAATATTTTGATTATACCACTTCCACCATAAAATAATTGTTCTACATATTTTTTGAATGCTTTATTTACTATATTAAAAGTATTCAAGAAAACCTGCTTTGCTTCTTCATCAGTTTTTTCGATTAATTCAATTAATTTTCTTTTAGCTTCTTCAAGGTCTTCTTTTTGTTTTTCAAGTTCTTCATATTCTTTAGAAACCCTCTCATATTCCTCTTGAGCTTCTAAATCAACTGGACCTATATACTTTATCTTATTTTCTAGATCTTCCATGTTTTTTCTAAGAACTTCTAATTCTTCTTTGCTAATTTGTAGTTCTTTTCTATATTGTTCAGGAATGTTTTCTATTTTCAACTTCTTCTCTTGAATTTGTAGTTCCAAGTTGTGAATATTTTCTCTAATAGTTTCTATTTCGTTTCGTAATTCTTCCATTTCTTTTTCTAAATTTTCAACTTCTTTTACTTTATCCTCTTTTCCTGACTTTTTATAATTTAAACTGTTAAAAAGTTCATCTGTTTCATTTTTTAAAGCTTGAAGTTCTCTTTCGTTTTCATCCACCAACTTTTGAAGGTTATCTATTTCATCTTTTATTCTTTTTATTTCCAGTTGAATTTCAGAAACCTTCGAATCAATTTCTGTTTTTCTTTCATGAATCCTTTTGATTTCAGATTGATACTGCAATTTTCTTTCATATAATCCTCTAATTTCTGTTTGTAAATCGGCATACTTTTCGTTTATTTCATCTAGTTTTTCTTTATTTTTAAATATTTCCTTATTAAATTTTTCAAGATCTGATTTTAAATCTTTAAGTCTTGAATTAATTTCAGAAACCTCTTCATTCAATTTATTTTTTCTCTCTTCAATACCTTCTATTCTCAAATTATACTCTTTCTTTAGTTTTTCAAAATTTTCAATTTCTTTTGAAATTTCTTCGTGAGTCTTTAGAAGTTCCTGCAGCATCCTTTTGGCAGAAGTACTTTTACTAGTATATTCCATTAATTCTGAATTTATTGATTCAGCATAATTTCTTAGCTCCTCTATTTCACCCTTTTTCTCATCTAATTTCTTAATTAAGGTTGATTCAGTTTGTTGAAGTTCTTCAAATTCTTTCTTTAATTTTTCAATTAAATTTTTTCTAGATAGAAAAGAATGAGAAGACTCATATCTTCCACCTGTCATTGAACCTTGAGTACTTATAATTTCACCATCTAAAGTTGCTATTCTTCCCACATGATATTTCTTTTTTATTTCAACAGCAACATCTAAATTTTCTACAACAATGTCATTACCAAACAAATAATCAAGTAATCTTTCTACTTCACTTTGAAGTTTGTTTATCTTTACTAGATCTCTAGCAAATCCATATACACCTTTTTCTTTTGGAAGTTTTAATTTTTTTACATTCTTATTTATTAAATCTAATGGTATAAGAGTAACTCTTCCTATTTTTGCTTCTTTAGCAAATTCCAATATTTTCTTAGCATTTTCTGCATTATCTACTACAATGTGTTGCAACACTCCTCCAAGTAAGGCTTCAATAGCCTCAACATATTCCTGTGGAACTTCTACTATATTTGCAACAACATCTACAATTCCTTTAAAATTGTCTTTAAGTTCAAAGATCTTTTTAACAGCGCGAGAAAAACCCTGATACTCATTTAATTGTTTCTCTAAAATAGAAATTTCAGAAGTAATTTCTTTTTTTCTGTGAATTAATTTTTCAAATTCCCCTTTTAGATATTCTCTTTCATTTGTTATTTCTTGAATTTTCTTTTTAACTGTTTCCAACTCTTCTAACAATTTTTTTGTCTTCTCATCATATTTATTGGCACTTTCAGAAAGGTCATTAATCTCTTCATCAAGTTCTTTATAACGAGCTTTCTTAGATTCCAATTGTTCAACAATCATTTCTAATCTTTCTTGAAAATCTTGTTGGGAATCATAAATGGAATTTCGCTCGCTTTCCAATTTATGGAGTTTCTTTTCAAGTTCATCGTATTCTCCTTTTTTCTTCAAAAATTCCATTTCATTTTCAGAATATTGTGAAGTTAATAAATTTCTCTCCTCTTCAATTTTAGCAAGTTCTTGTTCTTTCTCTTCAATTTCTTTAACTAAAGAATCCAAAATTAACTGGATTTCCTCTTCTCTGTTTCTTAATCTATCTTTTTCGTCTTTTAATGAATCTATTCGAGATGTTTTTTCTACGTATGAACTTTTACTTTCATTTAATTTATTAATCAATGTATTCCTTAATTCTAATAACTGATTTTGTCTTTGTTTATGAGTTTCTAGCAAATCTGTAAAACTTTCCATTTCTTTATTGAGCTTATTAAATTCCTCGCGTAAAATTGACCATCTGCTCTCAACTTTAGCTAGACTCTGAACTTTCTCTTTTAAAATTGTCCTGGCATCTGAATATTTCTTTTCCAAATCATCTAAAATTTGTTTTTCATGATAAAAAATACCCCTATAATATTTTTCTTTTATCTCTTCAAGCTCATTGCTGTATTCTAAATATTTTTCGGCTTTTTTTGCTTTTATGTATAAGCCTCTTTTATTTTTACCAATCTCAAATAAAATATCTTTAAGTCTTTCTAAATTTGCCTCTGTTCCAGCTAATTTTCCTAATGCTTCTTTTTTGCGTTCTAAATAAACTGATGTTCCTGCGGCATCTTCAATTAATTTTCTTAAATCCTGCGGACTAGAAGTTACAATTTTTTCAATTTTTCCTTGTCCAACAATTGAAAACATTCCTGTTGTTTTAAAAAGTTGTTTTATGTCTTTTAACCTTGCAACTTCTCCATTTATGTAGTATGTACTATTTCCCTCTAAAGTTAGTTCTCTTGCAATTTTTACAATTTCTCCATCAAAATCAAAAGTTAGTTCAACATAAGCACTTCTTGAAGGTCTAGTTTTATCAGAACCTTTAAATATTACATCATTTTTATCTGTAGCTCTAATTTCTTTTAAAGAGTGCTCCCCAAACGCCCATTGTATAGCCTCTACAATATTAGATTTTCCAGAGCCGTTTGGCCCAACAATCACTGTAATGTCAGGAGAAATTGGAAGAGTTGTTGGATTTGCAAATGATTTAAACCCTTTTAAAAAGATTTCTTTGAGTTTAACACTCAAACCTTTAAACCTCCTATTTTTCTTCTAAAAGATTGAGAAGCGTCTATAATATCTCCGGCACCAGCAAAAATATACACTCCGGGTTTTATTTTGAGATAATCCAAAATAGCATCTTTGTTTTCTACAAAAACAGCATTATCTATCAACTCTGCTATGTTCTTTGCACTTACCTCATCTTTTCTTTCAAAAGCCCCATATACTTCTGTTATATATATTTTATCAGCTATTTTAAGAGATTTTGCAAATTCTTTCCATTCACGTTTTAATCTAGAATATCTATGCGGTTGAAAGATTATATTAATTTCCCTATCTTCAAAAACTTCTCTAGCAGTTTTAAGTAAACTTTCAATTTCAACTGGCGTATGGGAATAATCATCTATTATTGTAATCTGACCATCATCATAACTTATTTGAAATCTTCTTCCTGGTAAAACATAATCCTCAAAGGCCTTTAATACTTTTTCTTGATCAAGTCCTAATTCAAATGTTAAAGCTATAACAGAAAGAGCATTAAGTGCGTTGTGAATACCAGGTACTGATAGTTTGAATTTTTTAATTCCATAAGGTGTAGAAATGGTTGCAAATTGATTATACATTTTTTTCTCTATTGAAACCAAATGATATATACCTTCATTTAAGCCAAATGTAATTGTATTTGACAAAATATTCTCATCTGCATATGAAATACACAATCTCGCATTTTTACACGATTTTTTAAAAGAATTAATATAATCATCGTACGATTTGAAATTTTCAATATGATCTCCTCTAATATTTGTAATAATTAAAAAATCAGGAAAATAATTTTCAAAGCCTGGCTGACTTTCATCCATTTCAAAAACACACAAATTTCCACCTTTCCTGTAATTACCGTGTTCTAATAAAGGATGTGTTGAGCCTAAAAATACTGTAGGATCTTTTCCAAGTTTAAGCAAAACATGTGCGAGCATTGAAGTTGTAGTTGTTTTTCCATCTGTTCCTGTTATCCCAAACCTTTCATACTCTCTTAAAATTTGGATATGATGTTCGAGTCTTGTAATAACTGGTATTTTTCTTTCTTCAGCACTCTTAACCTCTGGGTTCTCTTTTGGAACTGCTGGAGTTCTAACAACAAGTTGGGCATCATCAACATTTTGAGGCAAATGTTTTTCAAAAACTTTTATTCCCAAATTTTTGAGATATTTAACTCTTTCAGAACTATAAGGATCTGTTCCTGTAACTACATTTTCAGACAAATGTTCATGAATTGCTTGTGCGCTCATTCCAATTCCGCCAATACCAAGAAAATGAATTTTCACTTTTCCACCTCTTTTACTAATTCTCTAATAATTATCTCTACCGGATTTTCTTTTTTTACAATTTTTCTTTTTCTTTTAGTTAATATTTTTAACTTTTCTATTAAACCTTCAATATTCAGTTCTTTTTCTCTAATTACATACCCTAAATTATTTTTTTCTATCTGCTTTGCATTTTCAATTTGATGTGATTCAGTTGAACCCTCCCATGGAATGACTATTGATGGAACTTCATAGTAAAGGAGTTCAAAAACAGTTGTAGCTCCCCCCCTGGTTATTGCACATGAAACAGAATTATAATAATCTACAATATTATCTATATATGGCAACACTTTTAAATTCTTACTTTTACAATTTACTCTCTTTCCACCAGATGATAATATAAAATTAAACTCATTCAATTTTTCTGCTAAAACACATGCTAGTTCATTTAAAAATTCACTTCCACCGCTTCCTCCGACAATTAATATCGTTGGTTTTTCAAAATCAAATTTTTTCCCAGATGCTTCTCGAATTGGATTTCCAGAAACAATTATTTTGTTTACGACATCTTTGGGAAAATATTTTTTGGAATCCTCAAATGAAACAAAAATTTTCGTGGCATATTTTGATAATTTCAAATTTGAAAGACCAGGAATTACATTTTGTTCATGTAAAAAAAGTGGAATCTTTAATTTTTTTGCCGAAATAC
This sequence comes from Thermosipho sp. (in: thermotogales), assembly GCA_030153605.1. Lineage (GTDB taxonomy): Bacteria > Thermotogota > Thermotogae > Thermotogales > Fervidobacteriaceae > Thermosipho_A. Next base: position 15,026 of record JASKLO010000014.1, on the reverse strand, counting down.
CTACAGGGTAACTAACATAACCACCTGTAACAAAAACAAAATCGGGCTTAAATTTTTTTAATTCTTTATATACTTCCTTATTGGTTTTCAAAATTTTAATAATTCTTGAAAAATTTTCAAATGCATAAATAGGTCTTTTAAGCCCCTGTATATTTAAAGAATAAGTATTGTAATTATATTTTTTTAAAACTTTTTCTTCTAATTTACCCTTAACAGTAAAATATAATACGTCAATTTCACTAACTTTAGATAAATTCTCTAAAACAGATAATGCTGGATACAAATGCCCTCCAGTAACTCCTCCGGCAACAGCTACCCTTATCTTCATTTTAATCATTCCATACCAAATTTCTTGGTTTTCTTCCTTCGAGTGCATCTATTACATTTTCAGCTACCATAATTGACATCTTTGAACGAGTCTCAAAAGTTGCTGAGCCAATATGAGGTAAAAGAACAACATTATCCAATTTTTCAAGTCCTGGAGTTATTTGTGGTTCGTTTTCGTAAACATCTAAACCTGCACCAGCTATCTTTCCTTCTTTCAATAACTTGTAAAGAGCTTTCTCATCGACAACTGGACCCCGAGCGGTATTTATCAAAATTGCATTTGGTTTTAAAAGGTTTAATTTTTCTTCATTTAACAAATGATATGTTTCCTTTGTAAGAGGAACATTAATAGAAATAAAATCAGAAGTTTTTAATAATGTTTCTAAATCAACATAATTTGCATTGTATTTATTTTCAATCTCTTCTGGAAGTCTTTTTCTGTTATGATATATCACCTTCATACCAAATCCAAGAGCTCTTCTTGCTACCGCTTGACCAATTCGCCCCATTCCAATAATCCCTAACGTTTTACCGTAAATTTCATATCCCAAAAACAATTTTGGTTTCCAACCTTTAAACTTTCCTTCTCTTACAAATTTATCAGCAGGAATTATTTTTCTTGCGACCGCCAATAACAATGCCCAAGCTATATCAGCTGTAGCTTCTGTTAAAACTCCAGGAGTATTAGTAACATAAATTCCTTTCAATCTAGCATATTCAACGTCTATATTATTATATCCAACAGCGTAATTTGCTATTATCTTAAGTTTTTTACCTGCATCAATAAATTCTTTATCAACAGGATCTCGAAGTTGAGTAATAACTGCATCTGCATCTTTAACTCTTTCAATCATTTCTTCTTTAGTTAAAAAATCTTCGCCTTCATGAACATCTAATTCATATTTTTCTTTCAAAATGTTTAACCCATCATCTGGTATTTTATATGTTACAAACACTTTCATGTTAATTTATACCTCCTATTTTCAAATTGTTTACATATAATTAATTATACCATCTATCTAGAATATTAAAATGGTATAATTAATACGAAATTAAAAAATCTCCAAGGGGGTTATAAATATGAATAAAACTAGAGAATTCTTAAAATCACGCTGGCATGAGATTAAAAATACAGATAGACAAAAAGGTCTTCCAAAACCACCTGTTGAAAAACCATATGATAAAAATAGTAAAATAATTGATTTACCTTCTTTTGATGAATTTAGTAATCTTGAAAATATAAATCTTGTAAATCTAATTTTAAATAGAAGAAGCAGAAGAAGTTTTTCAGATTTGCCACTAACTCTCAAAGAACTTTCTTTTCTCCTCTGGAGCACACAAGGTGTAAAAAAATACATTCCAGAAAAAGAAGTAGTATTTAGAACAGTACCATCTGCGGGAGCATGCCATCCATTTGAAACATACCTTGTAATAAATAACGTTGAAAATATTGAAAAAGGAATTTATAGATATTTATCTCTTGAACATAAACTTTTATTAATCAAACTCGGAGATTTTTCAAAAGAAGTAATTGAAGCCACGCTAGGGCAACAATTTGTAGGTAAATCTGCAGTAGTTTTTGTTTGGGCAGCTATTCCTTATAGGACTGAATGGAAATATGCTCAAGAATCCTATAAAGCTATTGCTCTTGATGCAGGACATATTTGTCAAAATCTATACCTCTCAGCAGAAGCAATTAAATGCGGAACATGTGCTGTTGCTGCTTATGATCAAGAAAAAATGGATAAACTTATTGGTGTTGATGGAAATGACGAGTTTGTAGTATATTTAGCACCAGTTGGAAAAATTTAATTTAAACTAAATATATATCATTTTTCTTGTCATTCCACCATCTATTACAATATTTGCTCCTGTTATAAATCCAGATTTGTTTTCGTCAGAAAGGAAGAGAACAAGTTCGGCTATATCAGAAATTTTTCCTGCCCTTCCAACAGGGTGTTGTTTGTGCTCTTCTTCTGATATGGTTTCATTTTCATGTAAAATCCATCCAGGACTAATTGCATTGACACGTATATTAGGACCCAGAGAGTTTGCAAGAGCATGAGTTAATCCTAATATTCCAGATTTTGAAGCACTATATGCTTCATTTCCAGGTTCTGACATTATTGAACGAGTGGAAGCTATATTAACAATTGTACCTTTTCCAGGATTTTCTAAAATGAGTGGTACACCAAAACGGCTCATTAAGAAATAACCTGTTAAGTTGACATCAATTACTTTTTTCCATTCTGAAACAGATAAATCTAAAAAGTTTTTAAACCCACCTATTGCTGCATTATTAACTATCAGATCTAATCTACCGAATTTTTCTTTAATCTTTTCAAAAAATTCTTTGACATCTTTTTCTGATGAAACATCTCCGCAAAATTTCAAAATATCTTCAGAACCCTCTAAATTTTGAAGACCGTTTTTATCAATATCTATAATCGCTACTCTCCAATTCTCTGACAAAAGTTTTAAAGCAATCCCTTTGCCTATATTTTTTGCACCACCTGAAATTGTTGCTACTTTTTTATCCATTTTTTCACTCCTTTTTTATTAGTTTTATTAATTATATTATAAAACTTGTTGTATAATTTATTTACACGGGAGGTGATTAACATGCTTAAAATATTAACAGAATTTGATCACAATGATTTTATCCCCACAAAATATACTTGCGACGGAGATAATATTAATCCTCAAATTGTAGTAATGAATGTTCCAAAATCAACTAAATCCTTAGCAATTATTTGCGATGATCCAGATGCTCCCTTTAAAACATTTGTCCACTGGTTAATTTGGAATATTCCAGTTAAAAATTCTACTGTCATAATTGAAGAAGGACTTCCAAAATTATACACTTTGCCTAATGGATCAAAACAAGGTATAAACGATTTCAAAAAAATAGGATACGATGGTCCATGTCCTCCTAAAAACCACGGAATTCATCATTATTTTTTTAAAGTTTATGCCCTATATACCATTTTAACACTAGATGGTAAAATTAATAAAGACACACTTGAAAAAAGTATTGAAAAACATATTATTGATCAAGGAGTAATTATCGGACTTTATCAAAGAAAGTAACGGAGGTTGAAATGAAAAAATTTTTGCTTTTTATAATCTTAATTATGCTATTTTCTATTACATTTTCAGAAGCCATTTCCTTTGAACACTCTAATATATTTTATCCCACGGGATACAAAGAACTTGCTATTAAAATTGGAAATAAATTCGAATCTATAAGAAATTTTGTTGTTGATTTGTTTTCATATGATCCCGGGAAAGTTAATATTTTTATTGAGCCAAACACAGTAATCACAAATGGTTATGCAAATTTTTTGCAAAACAATATTATTAAAATTTATACTTGGCCACCGTCTGGGTATGAGTTTACATACCTTCCTTTGGACGATTGGTATACCTATTTATTAATTCACGAATTTACACATATTGTAACCCTTAAAAAATTGGAAGGCATTAATAAATTAACTTCAAATTTAAAAATGCCTTATTTACCGTACTTTGGGAATTTTTCATATGAAGCTCCTACTGTTTTTAGTGAGTCTATGAAAGAAAAAAACTCCGGAAGATTAAATAATCCAAATATATCCGAAGAACTTTTTAAAACTTTTGGAGAAAATTTCCCGAACGATAGTTTAATGAATGATTTTAGATATGGACTTGTCTTTTATAATGCCAATGCTGGATTTTTTCGATATTTAATTGAAAAATATGGTAAAGAAACGGTTTTAAATTATCTAGACAGTTCAATGAGATATTCCTTTAATTGGTTAGAAATTATACTTGCCCCATCTATGCCTTACTTACTTTTAACAAAACTTCCAATCTTATTACAGGATAACTTTAAATCACATTTTGGAGATTCCTACAAAAACGAGGTTAAAAATTGGTTGAGACAATATAAAAACCTTGGCAAGCCACAAGGCACACTAATATACAATGGTGAAAATGAAAGAATATATAAAGTCATTATAGATAATGACAATTTATATATTTTATCTTCATCTTTTGGAGCAGTATCGGGTTATTTTAATCATCCAATTAATAAATTAACCGTTATGTCCAAAGATGGTCATATACAAAAAATTTATTATCTTTCAGCCATTGACTTTAAAGTCGAAAATGGAAAAATTTTCATTTTAAAACGAAACAAAAATAAAACAGAAATTTGGGAATTAACAGAAAACAAAAAATTGATATCAGGAAAAATTAGCTCTTTTGATGTTTATAATGGAAATATAATTTTTTCTCTATATGATGATAAAAAAGATATTTCAATAATATACCTCTTAAACAAAGAATATGTGGTTAATGGGTTTGTAAGAGAAATCGCATTCAATGGAAATTCTTTGTACCTTCTCATTGGAAACTCTATTTTAAAACTTGAAAATGAAGCTTTTAAAGTTTTAGATAATGTTTCGATGAAAGGAGCATTTTTAAAGAAAAAAGGAAAAGATATTTATATGATAGCAAAAATTGAAGGCAAAATGGAGCAAATAAAAGTTGAAGAAAAATTTATTAAGCTTACCAATAATCAGAATATCATAGATGCAGACATTGACAATAAAGATATTTATTTTATCTCCTATTTAGAAAACGGACAAGGCATGGGGATTTATAAAGGCAAAATTGAAAATTATATTTCAGGTAGCTATTCGGTATCTTTAAAAAATGATATAAATAACTATTCTTATAAAGAGCTAACCAATTTTGAAGAATTAAAATTTTATTTAACACCTTCAATTTTTGCTCCATTTTTCATTACAACATATTTTCTTCCAATATCTCCTGAAGACCTGGGAATATCAGGTTGGGCTTTAGGTGCTGTTTTTGATTTTACTAATACAAACATAGATTTTTATTTATCGCCCTATTTGGCAAATTTTTCCACCTATACACCTGATAACAATTCTTATAATGTGGCTAACTATAATATGTTAGGAACAAGTTTTGGCTTTGTTTACAATAGCATTTTAAATGACAAGAGCATTATCAGTATAAATCTCAATGATTTTAAAAACTCAATTTTTACTGGTACAACTTCGTTAAGTTTTAAACTTTTTGAATTCACACCTAGTTTTGATAGTAAGGTAAGTTTTAGATTAGAAAACTTAAGTTCTTATTTATTTACAAACTCAGCTTTCAACATAAATAACTTATTATCTTTTAACATTACACTTTCTAAAGAAAAATTCTCACTTGGAATTGGAGAATCAAATGAATTTACATATGAATCTTCAGCTCTTTCAATCCATTCGACAATTTATCTGGCAGCTTTAAACATTATCTCACAAGAAAGTTATTTATATGGAAACATAAGCATTGACGATGAAAATTTGGTTATATACACAACAATGATCTATAACTTATTTCCCTTTTATAAGCAGGCTGGTATAGCTTTTGGATATTTAGGAAATTATAACTATCAAAAAAATAGTCTTAACAACAATTTAGTTCTTTATTCATATATTGGACATCCAAAATCAAATATATTATATTTGCATATCGGTGTTTTGTTTGATGGTCTTTTAAAACCTTTTATAGGTCTTGGAACTTCACCGCATGGAATTTTTTAATCAATAATGCAAGAATTGAAAAGTTCTTCAATGGTTTGTCTTTTTCTAATTAACTTCAAAGTACCGTCTTTTTTTACCAAAACTTCTGAAGGCTTTGTTGTACCATTATAGTTATTTGCCATTGAAAAACCATATGCTCCTGCATTTTTGATTATCAATAAATCTCCTATTTCAGGAAGGTTTATCTCAATGTCTTTTGCTATAAAATCTCCAGTTTCACAAAGAGGACCAACAACATCAACAACTTCCTTTGTGGCGCTTTCTGTAATTACCTCTATATCATGATATGCATTATATAATGCTGGACGAATTAAATGATTCATACCACTTTCGGAAACAACAAAAGTTTTCTGTTCTCCTTTTTTTACTAATAATACTTTTGAAAGTAAAAAACCAGATGGTGCAAAAATAAATCTACCAATCTCGCTAATTACAAGTTCAAAATTTTTAAGAATGGGCATTAATTCTTCTTTTAACTTATTTAAATCGAGCTCGTTTTCATTTTTGTACTTTATGCCCCAACCACCTCCAATATTAATTTTTTTAACGTTATATTCTTTAGCAAGGCTGTATGTCTTTTCTAAAGCCTCTTTAAAAGGTGATATTTCTGTAATCTGAGAGCCAATATGAATGTGAAATCCTGAAATTCTTTCTCTAAATTTTTCTAAAAGAATTCTTGCCTGATCAAAAGTCATACCAAATTTGTGCTTTTTCAAACCTGTTGAAATATATGGATGGGTTTTTGCATCAATATCGGGATTAACACGTAAAAATAATTCAAAATTATTTTCTTTTTTCCACAAATATTCAAATTCTTCTATTGAATCAACATTTATGTACTTTACATTATTTTTAAGCATAAACTCTTTCTGTTCGGGTGTTTTTCCATTACCATTCCAAACTATATTTGTTGGTTCTATTCCTGCAAGACTTGCTGCATAAAATTCTCCTTCGCCTAAAATGTCTGCTCCAAAACCTATATCTTTAAGAATTTTGAGAAGGTAAGGATTATTGTTTGCTTTTATCGCCACAGTAGGAAGGTAATTTAGATCACTAAATACGTCTTTTACAATTTTTGCTCTTTTTACAAGTATATCTTCAAAATAAACGTATACAGGAGTTCCAAACCTTTTAGCAATTTCTTTAAATATTTCCTTCATTTTCAATCAACTCCTTAAAAAAATCAAACATTAAGGATGAATAAAATTCAATTACTTCATCATCTGGTAAGAATTTAGGATTATGAAGCCCAAATTTATTGCCTTTCGATGTCCCAGCCCAAAACATTAAAGAAGGATAACGATTTGAAAAATATCCAAAATCTTCCCCGGTATATTTCATGCCGCAATTTATAAAACTAACGTTAGAGTGTCTATCAACAAACGATTTAAATTTCTTATATAACTCTTCATTAACAACAACCTGTGGATAAACACTTCCTTTGCTAATAAAATAATTTCCATTATTTTCTTCTGAAACCCTTCTTGCTATATTGGATAACGTTTCAATTATTTGTTCTGTAATTTCAAGTGAAGGTGTTCTAATACTTCCCATGATTGTAGTCTCTTTAGAAACAATATTTCTAGCAACCCCACCTTCAATTTTCCCAAAACCTACTAATACATTTTCAAAACTTTTTTTATAAAACTCGTTTAAAAATTGTGCAGCCATCTTTATTGAATCAACTCCCTGATCATAAAATGCTATGTGAGCTGGTTCTCCTATAAAAGTAATATCTAATTCCGTTGCTGATGCAAAAAGCGTTCCAGAAGTTGTAGCTACAGTTTTAAAATCATATTCATCTGTTACATGAAGAGCAAAAGCATACTTAATTGGTAATTCTTCCAATTCATCAAGGATATAAGAAGCACCTGCACCAGTTTCTTCTCCAGGTTGGAAAACAAAAACAAAGTTTTCTTGAAGATTTGCTTTAGAAACTTTTTTTATTAAATCATATGCAATTGCCATATGAACATCATGTCCACAAGCATGCATGTTATTATTCTTTGAAGCAAATTCCCAATTAGTCTCTTCTTTTATTGGTAAAGCGTCCATATCGGCTCTATACATAATAAAAGGTTTACCCTTTTTTATCTCATATATTGCTATTACACCCGTTCCTGCAATTTTATATATTTTTAATTTATCATCATTTAGTGATTTTAAAGCGTTAATTAATAATTTTTGCGTTTCAAATTCTCTAAATGAAGTTTCTGGATTTTGATGCAATAAATGTCTAAGTTCAATTGAATCCACTTTATCACCTCCATTTTGTTATTCATATAATAACACATATATGTTATAATTAGAGTTGAATTTCGTTTCATAATGGTTAATTAAAGTTAATTTTGGAGGTGTCTAAATGAACGAAATCCAAATACTCGTAGATGAGGCATTAAAAGAAATTGATTCAGCAAAAGATTCTAATACCCTGAATAACATTAGAGTCAAATACCTTGGAAAAAAGGGACTAATTACATCTTTAATGAAAAAATTGAAAGATCTTCCTCAAGAAGAAAGACCCAAATTTGGGGCTATGGTAAATGAAGCCAAAGATACAGTAACCCAAAAAATAAATGAAAAGTTAAAAGAACTCTCAGAGAAGGAAAAAAAGCAAAAATATGAAAAACTTGCCGTTGATATTAGTCTTCCGGGGGCAAGAAGAGATATTGGGCACCTACATATATTAACTCAAATTCAAAGAGAACTTGAAGATATTTTTATTTCTATGGGATTTGAAGTTGTAGAAGGACCAGAGGTTGAAGATACATGGCATAACTTTGATGCTCTTAATACTCCTGATTGGCATCCTGCTAGAGATGTTCAAGATTCATTTTATTTTACTGATAAAATTCTCTTAAGAACACATACTTCACCTGTTCAAATTCGAACCATGCTACAGAGGAAACCTCCACTAGCAATAATTTCACCTGGTAGAGTATTTAGAAGAGACTATGATTCAACCCATTTACCAATGTTTACTCAAATGGAAGTACTATTTGTAGATAAAAATGTAACAATAAAACACTTAAAATATACGTTGGAAGAAATGGCCAAAAGAATTTTTGGAGAGGGTTCTAAAGTTAGATTAAGACCAAGCTTTTTCCCATTCACTGAGCCAAGTTATGAAGTAGATGTTCTTTTTGGAGATACGTGGCTTGAAATTTTAGGTGCTGGAATGGTTGATCCAAATGTTTTTAAAAATGTTGGTTATGATCCCAACGAATGGTCAGGATTTGCTTTTGGTCTTGGATTAGAAAGAATAGCAATGGTAAAATTTGGAATAAAAGATATAAGAGATTTTATTAGAAACGATATTAAATTCTTGGAAAATTATTGATATGAATGGAATCTTAAATGCTTACAAACCAAAAGGCATAACTTCTCATGATGTCGTAGATGAAATTAGGAAAAAGTTAAATATTAGAAAAGTAGGACATGCGGGAACGCTAGACCCTTTTGCTGAGGGAGTTTTGGTTATTGGAGTAGGTTCATCAACTCGTTTGCTTGAGTATTTTAAAGATTTAAAGAAAAGATATTATGTTAAAGCAATTCTAGGTGTTATAACTGAAACCTTCGATATTACTGGTGAGGTTAAAGAAGAAAAAATATGTAACAAAACAGAAGAAGAAGTTATAGAAGCTATAAATTCCTTTAAGGGTAAATATCTTCAAGTTCCACCAGCATATTCTGCAAAAAAATATAAAGGAGAGAGACTTTACAAACTTGCTAGAGAAGGAAAAATTATTTCTCTCCCTCCTAAAGAAGTTGAAATATTCAATATAGAAAATATTAAAGTTGAAATGCCATATTTTTCTTTTGAAGTTGAAGTTTCACCTGGTACTTATATTAGAAGTCTTTGTATGGACATAGGATACAAACTTTCATGCGGGGCCACTGCAGTCGAATTAATAAGAAAAAAAATTGGAGCTTTTGATATAAAAGATTCAATTAATCCTTTTGAAAAATCAAAAGAAGAAATCTTGCAGCATCTTATTCCTCCTGAAGAAATTTTAAATTTACCGAAAGTTGTTATTTATAAAGATTATGTTGAAAAAATATTCAATGGCATCCAACCAACATTAGAATTTATTAAAGAAATTCAAAGTGACTTCAAAAAAGGTAATGATGTAATGCTAATGTGCGAAGGAAAACTTATTGCAATAGCAACCGCTGAAAGAAATTCTTCGTTTTTGGAGACATTAAAAAAAGAGAATCGCATACGTGAAAGAATATTCACATTAAAAAAGGTTTTTAAGGAGGCGAAAACTTGAAAGTTGGAATTATTGGACTACCTCAAGTTGGTAAAACAACAATATTTTCACTTTTAACGGGTTTAGAAGTAGATCCTTATTCAACCACACATCAAAAAGGAGTAGCAAAGGTTTACGATAAAAGGGTAAAGATACTCTCTGAAATGTATCAACCTAAAAAAACAACATATGCCACTTTGGAATTTTACGATACACCCTCACTAATCCCAAATGATCAGAAAAGTAGATCTCAGGTATTTAATATGGTACAAAATGTTGACGCTTTATTATTAGTTCTGAGGGCATTTGAAAATGATAGTGTCCCTTTTCCAGAAAATGCTGAAACTGCCTATAAGCAATTAAAACTAACATTGGATGAATTTATTTTTAGAGATCTAGAAATTGTAACAAATAGAATTGAAAAACTTGAAAACGCCAAAAGAAAGCTCGACACTAGGGAAGAAAATGAATTAAAAGTTCTTAGACATATGAGAGAAATTCTTGAAAACGAAGATTTTTTATCTAGACACAAAGAAAATTTTTCAGATGATCAATTAAAATTAGTTTCAAGTTATTCACTTGTAACTTTGAAACCTGTTGTAATTGCAGTAAATCTTGATGAAAATCAGTTTACTAAAAGTGATTATGAAAGCAAAAAAGAAGTAATGGAACTTGTTAATAACTATAACTTTGCTTATATTGAACTTTGTGGATTAATGGAAAAAGAAATTCAAGAACTTCCTGAAGAAGAAAGAATAGAATTTCTAAAGGATCTTGGAATTACAGAAAGTGGTATTGAAAGACTTTCAAAAATTATGTATAAACAATTAGGCTTAATTTCTTTTTTCACAGTTGGAAAAGATGAGGTAAGAGCTTGGACTCTAAAGAAAGGAAGTACTGCCGTTGAAGCCGCGGGTGTAATTCACTCTGATCTTGCAAGAGGTTTTATAAAAGCTGAAATTATGAAATATGATGATTTACTATCATTAGGTAGTGAAAAAGAAGTAAAAGAAAAAGGATTGATGAAATTAGTCGGAAAAGATCATGTTGTAGAAGATGGTGATATAATTACTATCAGATTTAACGTATAGGAGGAAAAACATGGGACAAGTTATAAAGTTAACTCAAAATATTTACATACCAAGAGAAAGAATCGTTGCTGTTCTTCCAGTATCTTCTTCAATTGCAAGAAAATTAAGAGGTCTTAACAAACTTGGAGGTAAAATAGTAAATATTACTTATGGTGATGAAGCAAAAACTATTCTCGTTATGGATAGTGGTCATATTTTAGTTTCTTCAAAAACATTGGAAGAGGTTGATGAAGCACTGTGGAAATAAAAAGACTAATTTTTCGTTATACCCCTACAAATAGATACAGTATTACGGCACTTGTTGCCTCAATTTATTCTTACAGAAAAGATATAGAACTCATTGAGGCAAGAGGTATTGAAAAAATATTAAATTTTGAACCTAAGGGAACTGTTGTTCTCTTTTCTTTTATGAGTTTTGATTTAGAAACTGTTAAAAAAGAAGCGAAGTTTTTAAAAGAAAGAGGATATACAATAATTGCTGGGGGGCCACATGTAACTGCTTTACCAAAACAAGCTTTAGACCTAGGATTTGATTACGTTTTCATAGGAGATGGTGAAGAAAATATTAGAAAATTCATTGATGGAATTTACCCTGAAAATAAGATATATGACGGCATAACAAATAGAGTTAATTTGTCAGATTATCCACCTTTTTGTCCTGAAAAAAATCTATATATGCCTATTGAAATTTCAAGAGGATGTCCTTTCTCGTGTGGTTATTGCCAAACTCCTAGGCTTGCCGGGAAAATTGTAAGACATAGGACTTTAGAACAGATAATTGAATACTCGAAAATCGGTGTAAAGAATGGAAGAAAAATAGCAAGATTTATTTCTCCAAATTCTTTTGGTTATGGAAGTAAAAACGGTGTTACACCTAACCCAAAAATCATAGACGAATTGCTTTTCGGACTTAAAAAAATTGGTGTAGAAGAAATATATTTTGGAACCTTTCCTTCAGATGTTAGACCCGAAAGCATAACTGAAGAAATGTTAATTACTATAAAAAAGTACGTAAATAATAAATATATCGTAGTTGGAGCACAAAGTGGAAGTGAAAGAGTTTTAAAACTTATAAGACGAGGACATACATTGGAACAAATAGAAAATGCACTCTTTCTTCTAAAAAAACATGGATTTATACCCCGAGTAGATTTTATATTCGGCTTTCCATTTGAAACTGATGAAGATATAGAAAAAACTTTTAATTTTATAGAAAAAATAGTTAAAAAGTATAATGTTAAAGTTCATGCTCACACATTTATGCCGCTTCCAGGAACTCCTTTAGCAGAAGCAGGACCTGGAAAGCTAAATAAAAAACACTATAAATTTTTAGGGTTATTAACTTCAAAGGGTTATCTTGATGGTTATTGGCTCAATCAAGAAAAATTAGCAAGGAGAGTTGCAAATGTTAATAGCAGCAACCCAATTTAGTCCAAGACCAGGAGATTTCGATTATAATTTGAAAAAATACATAGATTTTATTAACGAAGCAGGAAAAAAAGGAGCAATGTTAACCCTTTTTCCTGAACTTTCTTTGTCTGGTTATACCTATGATGAAGAAATTTTAAAAAAGAGCATTGAATTTTTCAACGAGGCCAAAAATGAACTTCTTAACCTTTCAAGAAAATACAATATGGCAATAGTTGGTGGTGTTCCAAGGAAAATCCTGGGAAAATTAAGAAATTCTGTTTTCGTAATTAAAAAAAAGAAAGAAATTCTGTTTTATGACAAAACACATCTATTTAGAAAAGAAAAAGATATTTTTGACCGAGGAGAAAGGTTTTTAGTATTTAAATTTAATGGAATCAAATTTGGAATTTTAATCTGTTATGAAATTGGATTTCCGGAAATATCTAGAATTTTAACACTAAATGGAGCACAAGTTATTTTAGCTTCTTTTGCATTTGGAAAAGAAAGAAAGCATATTTATGAAATTTCAACAAGAGCAAGAGCTCTAGAAAATGGTACTTTTTTAGTTGCTTCCTCTACAAGCGGAAAAGGAATTATGGATTTTTTAGGAAATTCAAGAATAGTGGGGCCAGAGGGTGAAATATTAGAAAAAGCAACTAAAAAAGAACAAATTATTTTTCACGATATTGATGTTTCGATCCTTGATTTTTATAGATTTAAAGAAGAAGGAAAATCTCATGCTTATCTTCTCAATAGACAAAAAGAACTCTATAAGGATGTGATAAGATGAATGCTTTCTTGAAAGGAGTTCTATTAAGCAGTGCTGCAGGCATGGCCACTTCCTTAGGAGCTATTCCTTTTTTATTTTTAAAAAAAGGTGTAAACGAAAAGATAATTGATGCATTACTTGGAATGGCAGCAGGTATTATGTTAGCTGCCAGTGCTTTTAGTCTTGTAGCACCTTCAATTGAAATAGGTGGAATTTTAAGGTTTGCTGTTGGATTCTTTTTAGGAGCAATTTTAGTAGACTTAATGGATAAATATTCTCCTCACGAACATTTTTTAAAAGGACACGAAGGTGCTGATCTTAAAAGATTAAGTAAGATTTGGTTGTTTGTAATTGCTATCACAATTCATAATTTGCCTGAAGGAATGGCAGTAGGTGTAAGTGCTTTTTCTGATCAAGCCTTGAATATTGCCTTTGCAATAGGAGCCCAGAACATTCCTGAAGGAGCGGCAGTTGCAGCTGCACTACTAAATGCTGGATACAGTGTAAAAACTTCATTTTTAATTGCTTTTCTAACAGGAGTTGTTGAAATTTTTGGAGGGCTTCTAGGAGCAGGGATTGTTTCTATTTCACAAGCTCTTCTTCCATATATGATGGCATTTGCTGGAGGGGCAATGATATTTGTAATAAGTGATGAGGTAATACCAGAAACACATTTAAGAGGAAACGAAAGGCTATCAACATATTTTTTAATTTTTGGATTTTTCATAATGTCAGCACTTGATGTAATACTTGGATAGGAGGAAAAAGCGTGTTAAGAGTAGCCCTTATAGGATGTGGAAGAATCGCAACAAAAAAACACACTGAAGCATTAATACAAAATAAAGACTTATTTCAAACAGTTGCAGTTTGTGATATTGAAAAAGAAAAAGCACTAAATTGTGCTGACATACTTGAAAAAAGAACTGGTAAAAAACCAGAAGTTGAAACGGACTATAGGGAATTAATAAAAAGAGAAGACATAGACGCAGTAATAATTGCAACAGATAGTGGAAGCCACTATGAAATTACCATGGAAGCACTTTCAAATGGAAAGCATGTACTAGTCGAAAAACCAATGGCCTTATCAACAAAACATGCTGATGAGATGATAGAGCTATCAAAGAAGAAAAACTTAAAACTAGCTGTAAGCTTTCAAAATAGATTTAATCCACCTATACAAGAACTAAGGAAAAAGATAGAAGAAGGAGCATTTGGGAAAATAAACTATGGAGTTGCAACAATAAGATGGAATAGGAATGAAGAATACTACAAACAAGCAAGTTGGAGAGGAACATGGGAAAAAGATGGAGGAGCATTAATGAATCAATGTACACATAACATAGATTTACTTCAATGGATGTTAGGTGGAGAAATAGAGGAAGTTTACGGAGTAATAAAAAACTTTAATCATCCATATATAGAAGCAGAAGATTTTGGAGGAGCGATAATAAAGTTTAAAGATGGGAAAGTGGGGATAATAGAAGGAACAACAACAATATATCCAAAAAACTTACATGAAAAGCTAGGGATATTTGGAGAAAAAGGGACGGTAATAATAGGAGGGCTAGCAGTA
>JASKLO010000042.1 GCA_030153605.1 Thermosipho sp. (in: thermotogales) | reverse complement strand
AAGGTTAAAAAACATGGCTCCGGTGGAATACCGAAACCATGTTGTTTGAAAAGTGTATAGTTATTTTTTTATCCGTTTCACTTTCGGGGGTAAGTCCATCTTTGGTTTTATCATTTCATTAGGGGGTGTTTTCTTTTCTTTTTTATTTTGTTTTACTTACTGAATTCAGCGCAAAATAACAAACGTAATTTTTTATTTTAAATTCCTTATTAAACTTCTTCATATTCTACAAAAGCTACTCTCAATTTTTCCACTAACACCAAAAAATAGTTTTCATTAGGTTTCCTTTTAGTTTCATATCCTAGACTTTCAATAAACTCTTGCCATTCATCAATATTTCTCACAACAAATATTGTATTAAGTCTAGAAAACTTTTCTCCCTTTTTGATGTAAACAGTTCTAGAAACAATATAAGCATTATCAATTTTTCTAATAGGTATTGATAATTTATTAAAAAATTCAATTACAGGCGCAAGATCATCTACAACTTCTATTGATAATATTGTACGTAAATCTCCATTTTCAGCTATATACCTTGCAATATCTTCAATTGTCTTTGTAGAATTGTATTTGAACAAGTCCATTACATATGGGAGTGATGGTTGTGCTATTACTTGTTTTCCAACGGCTACATTTCTAAGAATTTCAACAGACAAAGGTTTATTTAATTTTATATCAACTTTCTTTTGTAATCCTCTTAACATCAAAGCCAAGTATGATGGTTTTACTGGTTTGCCATCAGCAGTCGAAATTAGATAAACATTTTTTCCTTCATATTTTTCTAACCATTTATCTAATGGCGGAAGAATATCATAAACCAAATTTTCAGCTCTTACATAAATTTTACCATCCTTGATATCAGTACCTTTTAAATTAACTATATCACCAGATTTCAAACCAATAATACCAGCTAAACCTACAAGTAATACATACTTTTCATTTCCCTTTTGAGCCATTTTTTCTGCAGCCCTATATAATTTCCAAAAATCTAAATAAGAAATCATTTCATAATCTGCTTTTTTATAAGGAACTTTAAGATCTTCAACTACTTCAGAAAAAACTGTTGGGTAAAATCTTTGCAAAAATGATCGCAATGGTACAAAATATTGTCTCCAAGCTGTGTGTTTATAATTATTTCTTATGTAATCTAACCACCTTTTGACACTATCAACAGTAATTTTGCCATTAACAAAATTTAAAAATGATTCTAACATTGTTATATAATTTTTTTTCGTATTTTCAGAAATATTTTGAGTGTTTAAATATTCAATAAATCTTTTCAGATCTTTATTTTTCAATTCTTCCATTTCAACACCTCCATAAATATTTTCAATATCATTATAACATAATAATACAATTAAAAATGTTTGTAAAATTGTTTCAAAAGTTACATTTAGAATAACGAACTTTTCTAAAACGTAACATTACATAACTTTTTCAATTAACTTAGTTAATTAGACTTTATTGAAAATTTTATTGAGAAAAACTTAGTCTAAATTGTAAAATTAAAACATCTAGTAAATAAAACACGCATCGCCAAAGGAAAAAAAGCGGTATTTTTCTTTTACTGCTATATTGTATGCTTGCAAAATAAATTCACGGCCTGCAAATGCTGAAACTAACATTAACAATGTAGATCTAGGTAAGTGAAAATTAGTTATAATAGCATCTGTTAATTTAAATTCAAAAGGTGGGTAAATAAAAATATCAGTTTTACCATGATAATGATCTTTTTCAGGCAATCTTGCAATAGTCTCAAGTGTTCGAACACTTGTGGTTCCAACAGCTATTATTCTTCCATTATTTCTCCTATATTCTTTTATTTTTTCCACAGTTTCTTTAGGAACATAATAAGTTTCAGAGTGCATCTTGTGGTCTTCAATTCTTTGAACCTTTACTGGTCTAAAAGTTCCTAACCCAACATGCAAAACTACATCAGCAAATTCAACACCTTTTTTTCTTAAGTTTTCCAATAATGAGTCAGTAAAGTGAAGACCTGCGGTTGGAGCAGCAACAGAGCCTAATTCTTTGGAATAAATTGTTTGATATCTATCTAGAGGAATTTCATTATTTTTTATATATGGTGGTAAAGGTGGAACACCATATTTAAAAATGATTTCATCATTTTCAGAATTAAATTCTAAAATTCTTGAGCCTTCTTCAGCCCAATCTTTACAAACAGCTTTTAAATCACCCTCAAATAAAATTTCGGTACCTTTTTTAACCTTACTACCAGGTTTAACTAGCGCTTTCCAAACTCCATTATCAATCTTTTCTAATAACAATATTTCTATTTTTGCACCTGTAGACTTTATTCCATACAATCTTGCTGGTATAACCTTTGTAATATTTCTTATCAATAAATCTCCTTCTCCAAGATAATCGATAATTTCCCTAAAAATCTTATGCTCTATTGTTTTACTCCTTTTATTCAAAACCATTAATCTAGAAGAATCTCTAGGTTCAACTGGTTTTTGAGCAATTAATTCTTCAGGTAAATAATAATCAAAATCCTTTACTTCCAAAAATGTTCCCTCCTTAAAAATATGGGGAGGTTTTTAAACCTCCCCTTTAATTATTTTCTAAGACCCAATTTTTGAATAACTTCTTTGTAAGATTCAGGATTTTTACTTCTTAGATACTTTAAGATCTTTCTCCTTCTACCAACTAATTTCATAAGACCTCTTCTTGAGTGAAAGTCCTTTGGATGCTTTTTCAAATGCTCAGTTAGATGTCTAATTCTAGCAGTTAAAAGAGCTATCTGTACTTCTGCACTTCCAGTGTCTCCTTCATGAATCTGAAATTCCTTAATAATTTCCTCTTTGTTCATCTCAACACCTCCACAATATATTCCCGCTACCAAGTAGGGGCATCGCCCACAACCGAGTAGGGGTCATATATATGATACCTTAAAATTACTAAATAGTCAATAACTTTTGTCACTTGACGTACTGAATAAATTTGATATAATCTTATTGCAATTGAGTCTCAATTACAACACATCAACAGGCGGAGGTGTATTTATGGCAACATTTTTAGTAACTTTCAGAGAAGCACTTGAAGCAGCAATTATTGTTGGAATTCTTTTTGCTTTCCTTAACAAAAACAAAGCATCTGAATACCGGAAATTTGTTTGGACTGGTGTCTTTATTGGTACACTTTTAAGCTTATTTGTTGGTTTTTTATTTAGAGCTTTCAGTGAAACTCTTTCTGAACGTTCTGCTGAAATCTTTGAAGGAATTGTAGCTTTATTCGGAGCTCTATTAATAACTTCTCTTATTCTTTGGATTCACAAACACAAAGATTTTTCGTCAAAAATAGAAAATGATTTAAGCAAAAATTTTAGTGCAAAGAACTTCTCGTTTATTCTAATTTTTACTACATTTATTAATATACTTCGTGAAGGTTTCGAAACAGTAATATTTTTATCTGCAATCCCTGAAAATAATTCTTTATTTGATTTCTTTCTTGGTATTTTAGGTATTGTATTTGCTATTTTAGTTGGTTATTTATTCTATAAAGGTTCTTTAAAAATTAAACTTTCCACCTTTTTTAAAATTACAAATGTATTATTAATTCTTTTCGCAGCTGGATTAATAGCATACGGAATTCATGAGCTACAAGAAGCACATATATTACCAATAATTGTTGAACATGTATATGATATCAATCACATTATAAATGAAAAAGGTACTTTTGGTAGCATTTTAAAAGGCCTTTTTGGATATAACGGAAATCCTTCTTTAATTGAATTAATTGCATATTGGAGTTATTTGATACCAGCAATGTATTTTACCTTAAGGACTAAATCTTAAATAAAAATCCCTCACTTTAAGTGAGGGATTTTTTCATTTCAATAACTCTCCAAGTTTTCCAAAAATTTTTTCTTCATTAGCCTCTACATTAAATAATTCCCCAGTTCTTTTCTTAATTTCCACTAAACCATTTTTAAATGATCTACCAATTGTTATTCTTACAGGGAAACCTATTAAGTCAGCATCTTTGAATTTTACACCCGGTGAAACTTCCCTGTCATCAATTAACACATCTACTTTATTCTGTAATAAATAATTATATAATTTCTCTGCAAATTGTTTTTCTTTGTCTTTTCCTACAACCGTGATTACAACTTCAAAGGGGGCTACAGAAATAGGCCATATAATTCCATTTTCATCATGCAATTGTTCAACAACAGCTCCTAATGTTCTAGATATTCCCCAGCCATAACAACCCATAATAAAAGGTTTTAATTTTCCGTCTTTGTCCATATATTTTACATCCATAGTTTCGGAATATTTTGTACCTAATTTAAAAATATGACCAAGTTCGATACCTTTTTCACCTTTTAGTGGCTTACCACACACAGGACAAGGATCTCCAGGTTGCACAACTATTAAATCTGTCCATTCTTTCACTTCAAAATCTCTGCCATGATTTACATTTATATAATGATAATCTTTTTTCATTCCACCAACCACAAAGTTTTTCATGTATTTTACTCCATAATCTGCAACTATTCGAACATTATTTAATCCAATTGGACCAAGAAAACCTATAGGAACTCCGAAATCATTTAAAATTTCATCAGGCAATGCCATTTGCAAGGATTGATCATTTAAATATGACTTCAATTTTTCAAAATTTAATTCTTTGTCCCCTGGAACAAGTGCCATTACATAACCTTCTCTACCTTTAAATATTAAAGATTTCACAATTCTTCTAACCTCAACATTTAAAAATTCAGCAACTTGTTCAACTGTTCTTACATTAGGAGTATAAACAAGTTCCATTTGTTTTTCATCCTCATCATACTTTGGATACTCACCTTTATATGGCACCCTCTCATCACTTCCAGCATAGCCGCAATCACAATACAAAATATTACTTTCACCAGAATTTGCAAAAGCAACAAACTCATGAGATTCACTTCCGCCAATTGCACCTGAAGAAGCTTCAATAATCGTATATCTAAGACCAACACGTTCCATTATTTTTGAATATGCTTCTTTAAATTTTAAATATGTTTCATCTAAAGATTCCCAAGAATCGTGAAAGCTATATGCATCTTTCATTATGAATTCTCTAGCTCTTAAAACGCCAAATCTTGGCCTTATTTCATCCCTATATTTATTTGCAATTTGATACAGAGATAATGGTAGTTGTTTATAAGACGTTAGTTCATTTTTAACCAGCTCAGTTACAAGTTCTTCATGTGTTGGCCCCAAAGTAAAATCTCTATTATGTCTATCTTTTAACTTCATCATTTCTGGACCATAATCATCCCATCTCCCACTTTTTTGCCAAAGTTCAGCAGGTTGAACTATAGGCATTAAAATTTCTTGAGCACCTATTTTGTTCATTTCCTCTCTAACTATATTTTCAATTTTTAAAAGTGTTCTTCTTGCAAGTGGTAAATAAGTATAAATTCCAGCAGCAATTTTTCTTATAAATCCTGCTCTTTGTAATAATGCTTGGCTTGGAATTTCTGCATCAGCTGGATTCTCTCTCAAAGTTGGCGCATAAAGTTGAGAAAATCTCATTTGTTCACCTCCGTATTTTTTTCCCACTTTGTTCCATCAGGAGTGTCAAATATTTTTATATTTGCTCTACTAAGTGCATCTCTAATCTTATCAGCAGCTTCAAAATTTTTCTCTTTTCTAAATTCTTGTCGTATTTTCAATATTTCATCAATAATTTTATTTTCATTTGTTTCGTCTTGCAATTTGGAACCACCCTCAAAAATTCCTAAAACACTTCCAAATACTCTAGTAATCAAATGGTACCTTTTTAACGCTTCTTCCTCTTTTCCTTCATCCATTGATTTATTTAATTCTTTTGCTAGCTCAAAAATGAGTGCTATAGCCTTAGGTGTATTAAAATCATCTTCCAATGCTTCAATAAATTTTTCTTCCATATCATTCATATACTGATCTCTTTGTGGGACTGAAGGATAAGGATATTTTTCTTCAAATCTATTTAATGTTTTAATAACCTTAGAAGCGGCCTTTTTATTATCCAAAAGAATATCATCAGAAAATTCAATAGGTGTTCTATAATGTTTTGAAAGCAAAAATAGTTTTAAAGCATCCTTACCATATCTTTTAACAGCCTCTCTCACCAAAAAAACATTTCCTATAGATTTGCTCATTTTATCTCCGCGAGTTATAATCATTCCATTATGCATCCAATATCTAGCAAAAGGTTTTCCTGTCAACGCTTCACTTTGAGCTTTTTCATCTTCATGATGTGGAAAAATTAAATCTTCGCCTCCTGCGTGTATATCAAATGTATCTCCCAACAATTTTTGAGACATAACGGAACACTCTATATGCCAACCTGGTCTTCCACAACTCCAAGGACTTTCCCAATTAGGTTCACCTGGTTTTACAGCTTTCCACAATGCAAAATCAAGAGGGTCTTTTTTTATTGAGCTTACTTCAACCCTTGCACCAGAAATTAGTTCTTCTACTTTTTTTCCAGATAATCCTCCATAATTCTCAAATTTCCTAACACTAAAATATACATCACCATTGTCAGCCACATATGCATACCCTTTTGAAATAAGCTTTTTGACAGCATCAATTATTTCATTAACAAAATCTGTTGTTCTTGGATGAAAATTCGCTGCTCTAATTCCTAAACTTTGGGCATCTCTCCAGTATTCTGCAATAAATGTGTCTGCAACATCTTTATAATCTACTCCCCATTCATTTGCTTCATTAATTATCTTATCATCAATATCTGTAAAATTTTGAACCATTATAACTTTATAACCTCTATATTCTAAAAACCTTCTGAATGCATCAAATACAACTGCTGGTCTAGCATTACCAACATGAATATAGTTATAAACAGTTGGACCACATACATACATTTTTACTACACCGGGTTCAATAGTTTTAAGCTCTTCTTTTTTACCAGTAGCTGTATTAGTAATATATATAGCCATACACTCACCCCAAATGCTTTTGCAATCTTTTAATAATTTTCTCCTTACCTAACAAATAAACTATA
The DNA here is from genome assembly GCA_030153605.1 of Thermosipho sp. (in: thermotogales). Classification (GTDB taxonomy): domain Bacteria; phylum Thermotogota; class Thermotogae; order Thermotogales; family Fervidobacteriaceae; genus Thermosipho_A. The sequence goes on along the minus strand of JASKLO010000042.1, from coordinate 3,718 downwards.
TCAATTAGTTCTGGACCTTCTTCTCTTCCAGTAAGAACAATTCTTAGATTCATATAAAATTCTTTTCCTTTTACCTTACTACCCTTCATTGCATTTTTAAATGCTTGATAAATATTTTGCTCATTCCAAACTTCAATTTTATTTATTTCTTCAATAAGTTTCTTGTATACTTCTTTAATTTCATCAGATAAATTTATAGATATTTCCGGATCTACAAAAAAGAATTCAACTAAATTTGGAATATCTATTAACTCCTCAACCCTATCTTTTATAGACTTTAAAAGCCTTATAAACCAATCTTTATTTTTCTCAATTTCTTCTTCAGATACAAACCTTGTTAGGTATGGTTTAGAAACCTTCAACATTTCTTCTTCATCTAAATTTCTAAAATGTTCAGAATTCATCCATTTTAATTTTTTAGGATCAAAAATAGCAGGATTTTTACCGAGCCTATCTAAAGAAAAAGCGTTAATCATTTCGTCTAATGTCATAATTTCTTTACCTTCGGGATGAGACCAACCTAACAAGGCTAAGAAATTAACAACTGCTTGTGGTAAATATCCTCTTTCTCTAAATTCTTCAACAGATGTTGCACCATGTCTTTTGCTTAATTTTTTTGCGTCTGGGCCCAATATCATTGAAACGTGTCCAAATTGAGGTGTTTCCCATCCAAGAGCTTCGTATAGTGCTATTTGTTTTACAGTATTAGATAAATGATCATCTCCACGAATAACATGTGTGATTTTCATAAGATAATCATCAATTACACATGCAAAATTATAAATTGGAATTCCATTGCTTCTAATTATAGCAAAATCTCCCACTGTACCTTCCTTGAAAGTTACTTCTCCCTTTACTATATCATTTAAAACATATTCTTTTCTTGGCATTGAGAAATAAATAGCGGGTTTTAACCCTTTTTCTTCATATTCTTTTTTTCTTTCAGGAGTTGTAAACTTTTCTAACATTTCCCTAGTATAATGTGGAGCTTTCCCTTCAGCTAGAAGTTGTTCTCTTAAACTTTCAATTTCTTCGGGATAAGCATATACTTCATACGCTTTTCCCTCATCAATAAGTTTTTTAGCATATTTATGATAAATCTCAATTCTTTCACTTTGCCTATATGGACCATATTCACCGCCAACATCTGGCCCCTCATCCCACTCAAGGCCAAGCCACTTCAAAGCTTCAATCAATCTTACTTCATATTCTTTTTCTGATCTTTCAATATCTGTATCTTCAATTCTTAATATAAATTTACCCTTCATTTTTCTAGCATATAAAAAATTAAATAAAGCAGTTCTTGCACCACCAACATGAAGATAACCAGTTGGACTAGGTGCAAATCTTAATCTAACCATTACGACACCTCCTAATTAACTTTGTGTTTAATTATACCATACTTATTTAAGTATATTTTGTCTGAAAAATTAAATTATTTTCAAATTTAATGTAACAAAAATAAAAAAGCAGGGAGCTTTAACTCCCTGTGTAAATAAAACCATAATAATTTAAAAGTCAATTTTATCAATACTAATCAACCAAATTAACTATTGTATTGAACAAAATTATTTGAATTGTTTTAAAAATCAAAAATCTTACAAGGGTAGTTTTATTTTTCTATTTTTTAACTTAAATTTTATACATTCCAATTTTCTAAATATTTAGCTTAAATAAAATATTCTTAATGTCTTTTAAAAATATTTTAAAAAATTTTTATTTTTTGAAATTTTGTTTGTAACTGTTACATTTGATATGGTTAGTTATGAATAAAATAATTTCAAAACATTTATGAAAAAAGGAGGAAAAACAAATGAAAAAATTTCTAACCCTTATTTTAGTTTTATTTATATTCTCTTTATTTTTAGGCGAAGATATTATTTTTGACGGAAGTTTGACTTTAAAATATTCTGTAGATACATCCCCCAAATTAACAGTTACAACTCAAAATAATTTTTTATATGTTGGAATTAAAGGCAGAGCATTTTTTATTGGTTTTTTATCTCAAGATCCTTTTAGTATGGATTTTTCTATTGATCAAGCTTATGGAATTTTTAATTTAGGATTTGCAAACTTATTTTTAGGACCTAAGGTTCAAAATTTCAAGGTTTCACCACTTTCGGGTGATTTATGGCTTGGTGGAACTATTTCTTCTGAAATCCCTTTTTATTTTGGAAATATATACATTGCTGTTGAACCACATATCTCAAACACAAAATCACCAGAAGTTAGCGTTCTGTCTCTCAACTTTAACCTTGAAAATTTTATTTTGAAATCTGTTTTTTATAATAACTATTCATATTTGGAAGCTGGTCTAGAAATACCAATTAAAAATGCAAAAGTTCTAGGTTATTTGAAATATGATTTATTAAATAAAAATCTGCAAAATTTTGATACAGGTATTAATTTAAAGTTCAATAAAGTAGATCTAACTTTTTCTATTTCACCTGATCCTTCCACTTTCCAACTTTCTGAAATAGCCATTTCATCTTTATATACTTCAAACAATTCTTATCAAATAGGAAATGATATTACATATGATTCTCAAAATTCTATACTAAATGTAAGTGTTTATTCAAATTATAAATATGAAGATTTATTAATTATTCCTTCTATAAAATGGAATAGTGAAAATCCAACTTTAATTTCTGGTTCATTAGAACTTTTATTTAACTTTTAAAAATTTTTGGGAGGTGAAATTATGAGTAAAAAGTTTCTTTTAGTTTTTAGTTTGGTGATTTTTGGAATAATTATTTTTACAGGCTGTACATCAATAGTTCTTCCTACAGAAGAAACTAACATTGTCAAAAATGGTGATTTTAGCGACCACACATTATTACCTACTGTTGCACCAACTGATACCACAAATTTTGGAAAATGGTTTTTATTTGAAGCTTCTTGGTGGGGAGAAAGTTGGAATGCAACAATTACTCAAAATTCTGAATTTTCTGCTGAGGTTTTAACACATGGAGCCGCTCCTTGGGATAATAATGATTATTGGTGGTTTTTACAACTTGCTCAATGGTTAGAAGGATACGAAGAAGGAACTACTTATGTTTTAACATTTGATGCATCTGTAACTTCTCCAAATGAAATTCATGTTGCACTTTGGGAAGAATTTAATCACACAAGCCAATCTGATGATGGAAATGTAATTTTTGATAAAGTTGTTTCTATTGATTCAGCAACTACTGTTGAGTTAAATATTCCCGCTTATACTTTAACTGATCCAAATAATCCTGTAAAGCTCGGATTTGAATTTGGACTTTCAGCAACAGACTCAGTTATATTTATTGATAACGTTAAATTAATTGAACAATAAGGAGGAGTAAAAGTGTCGTTAAATCAAATTCTTTCATACATAACAATAGGAATATTAGCTGTATTTTTGATTGGTGGGTTATTTACAAACAATATTTTTTCTCAACCAACTGTTTCACAAGAACCTGTTGTTGAACAACAAAATGTTGAACAGCAAACTGAAGTAAAATCAACAACTGTATCTGGTTCAATTATTAATAACGGAACATTTGATGAAGAAATAGCAAATGATCCAGAAAACCCATATAGATGGTGGATATGGCAAGCAAGTGATTACAATATAAGCAATGCTAAAGTAGGAGAATATGGTGTTAAAGACGGATATGCATACATCAAAATAAAATATCCTGGTGGAGAAACATGGCACATTCAATTCAACCAATGGATAAAGCTTGAA
>JASKLO010000041.1 GCA_030153605.1 Thermosipho sp. (in: thermotogales) | reverse complement strand
TTGAAATACAGAAGTCCGCGGGAGGTATATGAAGAATATCTAAGTTTTACAAAAGTTTCGTAATTTCTGTCCAATTTTTCGGGGTGCATTACAATATTTTTCCATTAGAAACTGTATTTTTTTTTTGAATGTTATAATATTAATAAAACCAATTTAAAAAGGAGGATATTCATGGATTTAAAAAAAATTAAAAAGATTGCTATTATTGGGGCGACAACAAATAAAGAAAAATATGGATATATAGTTTTAAGAGATTTAAAAAAGAAAGGTTTTGATGTTGTTCCAGTTACGCCAAAATATGAAGAAGTGGAAGAAATTAAAACCGTAAAAAACATTAAGGATTTGCCTAAAGATACCGATCTTTTAGTATTTATTGTTCCTCCAAAAGTAGGTCTTGAAACTACTAAAGAAGCATTAATTTATGGATTTAAAAACCTTTGGTACCAACCCGGGGCATATTCTGAGGACATTGACAGATACTTGAAAAAAAACAACATCGAAGCTATTCATGATCTGTGCATAATGGTTGAAACAAATAATATTTAGAAAAAATAAATGAAAATATTTCTTTTTTAAAATAATCGCATTCTAAAAACTGCGAAATATTTTAAGTTAGTAAAAATCGCAAAAGTATTAATTTTAATAACCATAATCAAAAACATTATTTGAACTTCAAAATATTTATCGTGAATAAAAAGTTAAATGTTAATTGTTTGAACATATTTGAATATCAGAAAAAACTGACAGTTTTTAACAGAGCAGCAATGCTAAGAGGGTTTTTTTATTCAAAAAGAAATTCACAAAATGTTTATTTTTTTTAGTTAATTTATTTTTGAATTTATTAAATTTTTTCTACATCTCTTTTAATTACCAAAAAATCAAGCTTTTTAATATTTAAATTAAAAAAAACTTAAATTTAATGTTCAAATCTCATTTAACAATATTAACGCATTCTCAAAAAATTTTTTCATTCGTTCTTGCTATAATTTTTAAGTAAAATTATATAAAAAATTTTTTGTCATAAATTATCATAATATAGCGATTTAAATAATTGAGAAGCATTTAAACTCAAATGGGTTAGCTTCGATTTTAAAAAAATTAATTGAAAGTATGGAAATTACTATTTTTCTTATATTTTTATTATAGTTAAGCAAAAATCAGGAGGGTTAATAAATGAAAGAAATTAGAAGAAAAAATTTTAAAAACGGATTTACATTAATTGAATTAATATTTGTTTTAGCAATTATTGGAGGGATTTTGCTTGTTGCGGTTTTATCTTATTCAAAAATTTCTGAATTTAGTATCAAAGTTACTTTAAAAGCCAATCAAAAAGTGCTAATGGAGGCCGTTACATCTATTGTTTTTGACACTGAACTTCCTTCCTATTCAAATGTTACCAATTCTAATTATGTGAGAAACGAACTAAAAGAAAAATTAGCTAATACTGGAGTTAAAATCTATAATCCACTTAGCAAAAGCGATGAAATAATAAGCACTACCCAAGCAAATTCGGTTAACAGTGCGGCTGTAGTAATTTCTCAAAGAAAAGTTGGTATAGAACAAGCAATCAGTAATCCAGATAAATATTTATATCCATTGAATGCCTCAGAAAGTAGTAAAGAAAAATTTAATGGAGCACTAATAATTCAAATATGTGAAGATGGATATATTTTATATGCTTACCTCAATGGCAACATTTACAATTTAGAATATATGTATTTTTAAAATTTACTTTAAATTATCGTACTCACTACATTTAAGTTTTCATCTAATAAAACCAATTTCGCCGGATACCCTTCCTTTATTCTTCCGCCCCTCATTCCTAAGTTTTTAAGTGCGTTATATGAAGTAACCATGGAAAGTTCTTTTAATGAACAATTTGTTGCTTTTTTAAAGTTTTTAACTGCATCAATATATCTTAAAGTACTTCCTGCAAGAATTCCTTCTTCTGTTTTTGCTATTCCATTTTCTACCTTTACCAATAATCCTCCAAGTTCATATATTCCATCTTTTAAACCTGTTGCAGAAATACTATCAGTAATCAATATTATTCTTTCAGGTCCTAAAATTTTGTACATAAGCTTCACAAAATATGGCGATAAATGAACATTGTCTATAATGAGTTCTACATAGAATTTATATAAAAATGCTGCACCAATTGGTCCTATTTCCCGATGATAAAAAGTTCTTAAAGCGTTTGGAAAATGAGTTATTCTATCAATACCTTGTTCAAAAGCACTTTTAAAATCTTTAAAAGTTCCATTTGAGTGCCCAAGAGATATTATAATATTGTTATCTTTTGCAAACTTTACTAACTTTTCAAAACCTTTCACTTCAGGTGCTGCCGTTATTATTTTTACATTGTTTTTTAAATGCGGTAATTTATTTTTTGAAAAGCCCATTATATATTGTTTGTTTTGAGCTCCTGCTTTTTCTTTGCTAATAAAGGGGCCTTCAAAATGTAGAAAAGAAAGAATTGGATGATAAGCTTTTGAAAAGTTATATATTACCTTCTCCAGTAACTTCTTAGATGAAGAAATAGTAGTAGGAAAAAGAAATGACACTCCTTCTTTTCTGACATGCTCTGCCCAAATCTCAAACTCGACAGAAGACGCAGACATACAATCAATGCCTGCTCTTCCATGAGTATGTGGATCAACAAAACCAGGCATAAGGACATATCTTGGAAAGTTTTCTTTTTTTCTAACATTTACAATTATTCCTTCTTCTATTTCAACATCTCCGCAGTATTCACCATCTATAGGATCTACTATCAATATTTTTTCAATAATCATATCATCATCCTACCTTTTTGTTATTTCCATCAATTACATAATTTTGTGCGATATTAAAGAACTTTGCTAGCAACTTTTGTGTTTAGAAATAGATTAATTGTTAAATTAACATTTTAGTCATTTTTGTTTAGAGTAATTCTATAATATGATTCTCTAAAGCTGTTAGTGCCAATAGATATTTTGAAATATATCCATCTTTCATACTGCTTTCTAAATAACATTTTCTATTTAATAACGAAAATGTTAAATTTGAGATAATCTCTGGATTTATATATTATTATACGATTCACAAGATTGGACAATATTTTTTAGATTCCAATCAATCTGTATTGATTGAGTTTTTTTAGTGTATTTAAAACTATTAAAATAGTATCGTTAATTAAAAAAAGAATAATTCAACAACAAGTTAAATTAATATAAATCCTCTTTTCATTTTTTCTTCATAATAATCAACATACTAAATTATTGATAACATCTTAAAAATGCTTTATTAAAAAATCTTACAAACAAAAAAGCCCCTTTTGAAAAGGGGCTTTTAAAACCATCATATTCAAGCTGAATTACCACCATTTTTGGAAATTGAGACTTAATACTGGATATTTTGTTCCATTAGCAGTAGTAGCATAACTTGAAATTTCAGGATATACTTTTTGTAAATCTGACAAGGAAACATCCCCGGAGGTATAAACTACTGTAGCATAAGCTACACCACTTGTAAACGATGTATCTCCAGCTAAATCAAAACCTGAAGGTGCGTTACTTAAATATCCACTACTGGTTAAACTAGCTAAAGTTGTAGGAACTTCTTGTTCTACATTTACATATGCTTCAACTGCTGACTTAATATTTCTAAAGTTTTCTGCTACTTGCGTTGCTTTTGCTTTTTTTACTGCGTTCAATGCAATTGGCGTTACAACTGCCATCAATGCTGCAATAATAGCAAGAACAATCAATAACTCGATAAGTGTAAAACCCTTTCTCATTTTCATAAATCCACCTCCCAATTTATTCTCTTATTGATATTATATCATAATAAAAATCGTACATGCAAATTATATTAACTAAATCATCGATTATTACAATTTTTATTATAAAAATCGCACACATTATATCATACTTTAGCAAAAGATGCAACAATTATCTTTCTTTAAGTTAAAAGAGTTAATTAAATTTTTTCATTAATTATTATTCTCTACACCTATATTTTAAGGTTTCAAAAGTGGCATATTAATGATAGAATAATTGTGAAAACAAAAAACAAGGAGGTCGTATAATGTGGGAAAATGTTAAACAAACCGATCCTGAAATATATGAAGTGCTTCTTAAAGAATGGGAAAGACAAGAATATGGGCTTGAACTTATTGCATCAGAAAATTTTGCTTCTCTAGCTGTAATTGAAGCAATGGGAAGTTTCCTTACTAACAAATACGCAGAAGGATATCCTGGAAGAAGATATTATGGTGGATGTGAATGGGTTGATGTTGCTGAAAAGCTTGCAAGGAATAGAGCAAAAGAGCTTTTTAATGTAAAATATGCAAATGTTCAACCACATTCAGGTTCACAAGCAAACATGGGAGCATATTTTGCAGTATCAAATCCTGGTGATACTCTCATGGGAATGTCATTAAGCCATGGAGGCCATTTGACTCATGGGGCTTCTGTAAACTTTTCTGGAAAAATATTTAACGTAGTACAATATGGTGTTGATCCCGAAACAGAAGTTATAAACTATGATATGGTAAGGGATTTAGCCCTTACCCACAAACCAAAAGTTATTGTCGCCGGGGGAAGTGCATATTCAAGAATTATTGATTTCAAAAAATTTAGAGAAATAGCAGATGAAGTTGGAGCATATCTCGTTGTAGATATGGCACACTTTGCAGGACTTGTAGCAGCCGGAATATATCCAAATCCCGCAGAATATGCCCATATTGTAACAAGTACAACCCATAAAACATTACGTGGCCCAAGAGGTGGAATGATACTAACGAATGACAGCGAAATATACAAAGCAATTAATAAGAGCATATTCCCAGGAATTCAGGGAGGTCCTTTAATGCATGTTATCGCAGCAAAAGCTGTTTGCTTCAAAGAAGCATTAACCCATGAATTTAAAGAATATCAGAAACAAGTTGTTAAAAACGCAAAAAAACTTGCACAAGAACTTGAAAAAAGAGGACTCAGAATTGTTTCAGGTGGAACAGACACTCACTTAATGCTTGTAGATCTAAATCCACTTAATGTAACTGGAAAAGCTGCTGAAATAGCACTTGGAAAATGCCACATCACTGTCAATAAAAACACAATCCCAAATGAAACAAGAAGTCCTTTTGTTGCAAGTGGAATAAGGCTTGGAACACCTGCTCTTACAACTAGAGGAATGAAAGAATCTGAAATGGAAGAAATTGCAGAACTAATAGTCAACGTTCTCAAAAACGTTAAAGACGAGGAAGGAAATGTTGAGGAAAGCATAATTGAAAAAGTACAAAAACAAGTTTTAGATCTCTGTAAAAGATTTCCGCTATACGAAGGTAAGATAAAGTTGTAAAATAAAAACCCCCGCAATTATTTTTTTTTGCGGGGGTTTTCTTTTTTAATAGTTAATTATTCACCAACTACATATTTTATAAACCTTGATACCTGGATATTTTCTCCAATCTTTGCAATTGCTTCTTTAATTAATTCTTCTATAGTCTTTTCTTCATCAAAAGCAAATTTTTGTTCGTATAAACAATTTTCTTCAAAGAATTTTTCAATTTTTCCTTCAATAATTTTTTCAATAACGTGCTCTGGTTTTCCAGAATCTTTTAATTGATCTCTGTAAATTTCTTTTTCTTTTTCAATTACTTCCTGTGGTACATCTTCTCGTCTAACCCATCTTGGAGACATTGCTGCAATGTGCATTGCTATTTTGTTTCCAAGTTCTTGGAATTCTTCTGTTCTTGCAACAAAGTCTGTTTCACAGTTCAATTCAACAAGAACGCCAATTTTTTTGTTAAAGTGAACATATGAAGCGATAATTCCATCTCCTGTGGCTCTTGACGCCTTTTTTGCTGCTTTTGCAATACCTTTTTTTCTTAAAATTTCAATAGCAAGTTCAATATCTCCGTTTGCTTCTTCTAACGCTTTCTTACAATCCATCATTCCTGCACCAGTTCTATCTCTTAATTCTTTAACTTGTTGTGCACTAATCGCCATCTTTTCTCCTCCCTTTTTATTTTATTTAACAACCAATTTTAATCATATCCCATTCGCCATTCAAAATTTTAATATAATTAAAACCAAGTTCTTTTAATGTTTTAGAAACCTTTTCTATTCCTTTTCCAACATCCTCAGCTTTGTGGGCATCTGAGCCGATAGTTATAAACTCACCGCCTAGTTCTTTATATAATTTCAATATTTCAATTGAAGGATTGGGCTCTCCATATTTTAACATACTATCGGTATTTACTTCAATACCCTTGCCGCTTTCTATTACCTTTTTAAATATTTCCTCAATCAAAGGATATAGTTCTTTTGAAAATGGTTCGTGTTTTTTCGAATATCTTCTAGGAAAATCAAGGTGCCCTATAACGTGGTAACTATCAAACTTGTTAATAATGGAAAGCAATCTTTCCAAATAATCTTTATAACTTTCCTGATTAATTGGGTCTTTAAATACGTGGCAAGATAAAATTACAAAATCAAAGTTGGTTAATTCTACATCTATAGGAGTTTCTCCGTCCCAACCAAATTCAACACCAACAGGCAAACAAAATTTTTCCATAGTTCTTCTATATTGCTCCACATCAAACTTAAAATTATGATCTCCTTTAACAACTTCATAATGGTCTGTAATAATTATATTATCAATACCTCTTTCTCTTGCTTTTTTCAAAATATCTTCTATTTTAGCATTCGAGTCTGGGGAAAACTCACTGTGAATGTGATAATCGATCATATTTTTCTGCCTCCCGCTACTTTTACTAAAGCCTTAAACAACGGATGAGGTTCTCCTACTTTTGTTTTATATTCAGGATGATATTGAATTCCAACAAAAAATGGATGATCATCAAGTTCAACTGCTTCAACAAAATCTGAACGTGCAGAAATTACAAGTTTGTATCCATCTTCACCGGGCTTTTTGAAAAGCTGAGGAAAAGATTCTGCATCAACTTCATATCTATGCCTATGTCTTTCATACACAACTTCCTGACCGTTATATATTTTGCTTAAAAGAGTTCCTTTTTCAATAAATGTTTTTTGCGCGCCAAGCCTCATTGTTCCACCTAAATTTAAAATCTTTTTTTGAGATTCCATCATATTAACTACTGGGTATGGCGTGTTTTCATCAAATTCTGTAGAATTAGCACCTTCAAGTCCACCTACATTTCTTGCAAATTCAATTGTCATTAATTGCATTCCTAGACAAATACCAAGAATTGGTTTTTTGTATTCTCTTGCATATTTTATTGCTTTTATTTTTCCTTCTATTCCACGTCTTCCAAAACCTCCGGGAATAATTAAAGCATCGAATTGATCAAGATAAGTTTTTACTTGCTCGTCGTTCATCTCTTCAAGTTCTTGAGAATCAATAACAACTGGTTTTTGAGAGCCTGAAAGATAAATAGATTCTATTATACTTTTATAGGCATCATCAGTTCCTAAATATTTTCCAACAATCGCAATCTTTAAAAGTTCAAATGATTTAGGAAAATTCCAAGAAAATTTATCTTTTATTTCCAGATTTAATTTTTCAGCAACAAGTTCGTGCAATCTCAAAGAATGTAAAATATTTGGTACTTCATATACATTTGGTGAATCTGGTAAATTTATCACCATATTTCTTGGAACACCACTAAAGAGGGCAACCTTATACAAACTATTTGCATCTATTGGGCTCTCTGTTCTAACCACTATTGTATCTGGATGAATACCAATTTTTCTTAGAAGTTGAGCGGATTGTTGAGTGGGTTTTGTTTTAAATTCATTTGTGGTTCTAAGATAAGGTACATACGTAACATGAGCAAACAAGAAATTTTCTCTTCCTATTTCAAAAGCAAGCTCTCTTACTGCTTCCAAAAACACTTCACCTTCAATATCTCCAACAGTACCACCAATTTCTATAACAAGTAAATCCCCTGGCATTGATTTTATTCTATCTTTTATTTCAGACGTAACATGAGGAACTATTTGAACAGTTGAACCTAAATATTTTCCTTCCCTTTCTCTCTGAATTACAGAAAGATATATCTGTCCAGCTGTAATATTGTTTAATCTTGAAACATTTATCCCTAAAAATCTTTCATAGTGCCCTAAATCAAGGTCTGCTTCATAACCATCTTCTGTTACAAATACTTCACCATGTTGATTTGGGTTCATAGTCCCCGCATCAACATTAAGGTAAGGATCAATTTTTAAAATGTTTACATTGATCCCACTGTCTTTTAAAATTCTTGCAAGAGAAGCTGAAAAAATTCCTTTACCAATTCCACTAAGAACTCCTCCTGTTACCACAATAAATTTTCGAGGCATTAAAATCCCTCCTTTTTAAATAATTCTACTATTTAAATTTATAATTAGTGTTGCTTTAAAGTTAAATAAGGTTACGGAAATTAAATAATTTATGATATTATATATTTGGAACGTTTCCAAAATTAGGAACTTTTAAAGAGGTGTTTGAATGAAAAAAGCTATAATACTTGCAATTGGAAATGAACTTGTTGAAGGAATTATAGTTGATACAAATTCAAAATACATTGCAAATAAACTTTTAGACTTTGGATACAAAACCCTTATGACAAAAACTCTTCCCGATAATTTAAACTTAATTGTTGATGAATTTAAAGACTCATTAAAGAAGGCTGACCTTGTTATCACAACAGGTGGTTTGGGCCCAACAGAAGATGACCTTACAAGGGAAGCTATTTCTCTTGCCTTAGAAAAAAAATTAATTTACGATTCTGCACTTGGTGAAAAAATTATTAAAAAAGCAAAAGAATATTACAAAAAAGTGCCAGAAATAGTTAAAAAACAAGCATATGTAATAGAAGGAGCACAAGTTATAGAAAATCCTGTAGGAACGGCACCTGGACAAGTAATAAAAATTAAAGATAAAACAGTAATAATTCTTCCTGGTCCACCTGCAGAACTTTACCCTATTTTCGAGTCTGCTCTTGAAAAATTAGAAAAAGATGAACCTCTTTACACAAGAAGAATTAAAACAATCGGTATACCCGAAGCGGTGCTTGTTGATGAATATAAAAACATCATATATTCAAACAAAGATATTACAGTTGCGACAATGGCAAGTTATAAAACCGGTGTGGAATTAAGATTTACTGGGAAAATTTCTTTAAAAGATGAAATTGATACTATTGTTAATAAATTGATCGAAAAAATATCAGATTTTGTTTACAGTTTAGATGATAAAGATATAGAAGAAGTAATATTTGAAAAGCTTAATTCATTAGGTAAAACCGTTTCTTTTGCAGAATCTTGTACAGGGGGGCTTTCGTCATCTAGATTTGTAGATGTTCCAGGTGTATCGAAAGTTTTTAAGGGGTCAGTTGTAGCTTATTCAAACGAAATAAAAGAACGGGTTCTTAACGTAAAAAAAGAAACACTTAATAATTTTGGTGCTGTTAGTGAGGAATGCGTAATTGAAATGGCCAAAGGTGTTGCTAATTTATTTTCTACAGATTATTCTGTGTCAATTTCTGGTATAGCAGGTCCAACTGGTGGTACAAAAGAAAAACCAGTTGGTACTGTTTGGATATGCGCATATGATAGAAACTCAGATAAATATATAACAGAAAAACACATTTTTAAGGGGAATAGGGAAACAATTCGTTTTAAATCAAGTCTTTATGCATTCAACCTATTAAGGAGGATTATTATATGAAAAGGAGAAGCGTAACAATTAAAGATGTTGCTAAAGCTGCAGGGGTTGGAGTAGGAACTGTTTCAAGAGTAATAAATAACAGCCCACATGTTAGGCCTTCCACTAAAGAAAAAGTAATAAAGGTAATAGAAGCATTAGGATATCTTCCAAATCCACACGCGAGAAGGCTTTCTAGTGGTCACACAAAAATTATCACTACAATTTTCCCACAAATGGTTGGAGAATTTCATCAGCTTCTTTTAAGTGGCTTAGATAAAGAGCTAGAAAAAGAAGGATATACTTCTCTTGTTTATCCTTTATACAGCGAAAATAGATATAACTTTGTACGCGAAAGTTCGGACTTTGTTTTAGGAACAGATGGGCTTATTGTTGATGCCTTAAATGTTGATCAGCTGCTTTCTTCCTTTATTCCTAAAAAAATGCCAGTTGTCTCTGTGGAATTTGAATCTAAAACATATGATTCTGTTTTTGTGGACAACTTCTACGGAGGAATTTTAGCTGGTGACTATCTTGCAAATTTTGATAAAGAAATTTATGTTATTACTCATAAAAAAGAGAGTAAATTGGAAAGCTGCGTTTTTCAAGAAAGAGTTAATGGATTTATCGAATCAGTTGAAAGAAAAGGAAGAAAAGTTAAGAAAATTTATGAAATCCAACTCGATTGGCTTCAAGCATTTAATACTGCCAAAGAAATTTTCACACAATCAAAAAATTGTGCAATCTTTGCAACCACTGATTATTTTGCTTTTCCTGTTATTGAATATGCAAGGGTAGTAGGTCTGGAGCCAAAGAAAGATTTTTATTTGTGTGGGTTTGACAATTTAACCCTCTCTGATATTTTAAAAATTACAACTATTAAACAACCAATAGTGGAAATGGGATCTATTGCAGGAAGAATATTGTTAAGAAAAGTACAAGGATACAATAGAAAACCACAAGTTGTTGTTTTAAAACCCGAGCTTATTATTAGAAACACATAAAAGGAGAAGTTAAAAATGCTTGAAATTAAACCTATGGTTTTTACAGAGTACATACATGCTCCACTTGAAAAAGTATGGAATACTTTTGTTAATGAAAATGGATGGGACCCCTGGTTTACTGATGGAATGAAATTAGAGCTAAAAGAGAATTCCTGTAAGGAAAAATAAAGGTTGAAAAAATATCGCCTCCTGATAATATATAATTAACCACACACAAAAACCAGGAGGCGATACGGATGAAA
>JASKLO010000040.1 GCA_030153605.1 Thermosipho sp. (in: thermotogales) | reverse complement strand
GATATCCCTCCTCACTATGAGAAAGGATATCATATCAATGTACAATTTTGTACATCCTTATATTCCACTTTCAGTACATTTTTATTTTATCATTAACAGCATCAACATATTTTCCATCTTTATATTGCTTCCATTCCCATCCAATTGTTTTTAACTTGCCGTCTGTATAAGCTTTAAATTTTAACAATGGAATTACCAAAAGCTCACTTTCTGGTGTAATTAAAAAATCAACGTTATCAAGTGTAAACGTATAAGACTTTTCGCCACAGCTTAATATGATCTCATATGTTCCTTTTTCTAAATCTTGTAAGGTTATTGGTTCCCTATCAAGTCTAGTAAAATAGAATTGAAACTCTTTTTCTCCTGTAACTTTCCAATCTGAAGTATACTTATCAATTCCATTAACTTTAACTATTACGTTCCAATCATTGGCATTTGGACTTATTTTTTTTTAGCTCATCATAATCAATCATAAAAACTAAGCCAACTGATTCATTTAAGTACTTATCAGGTGATTCAAGAATTGTATAATTTATTTCTCCATTGTCAAGATAATATCCTTTTATATTTACAAAATTGAAATCATAATTCCCTAGAAAAAGCCACCATATATCCTGTTCATTATCAAATACTCCATCACCATTTATATCTGGATTTAAGAAATGTTTTAATGTCACATCATATCCATTAAGTGCCTCTATTGTTTCTTTTGTATATCCTACTGCTTCCGATAGTTGATTTACATCTACTTGAGTGTAGAATTCATCTTCACCTTCGATTATTTTTCCAAGATCTAATACATTTGTTGCATCCATTGATATTGGTATTACAGATAATCCTTCTTGTTGCGTGCTAATGATTCCTTGAGTCTTAATACCATTATCTGTTTTTTTAGCTATTCCAAGTAAATAAGCTGCTCCTTTTTCAAGTTCATATGTCATATCTGTACTATTTATTGTTACCCATTCAAGTTGTGAGTTTCCTCCTTCTGTTATTTTTACATACAAAAGATAGTATTCTTCCGTAGGAGTTGTAGATGTTAATTCATTAGTTTGGTAACTATTCGTATGTATTGTAGGAGCAAATACATTACTTAAATCCATTTTTAGAAGGATTTTGTCACTGTTTGTATAATTGCTAGAACTGTTTTCAGGATTGTTAACTCTTGTGGGCGCAAGACAACCAGTGATTATTATTAACACTATAAAAACTAATAAAATAATCACTTTTTTCATTCTTATCCCTCCTGATTTCTAATGAATAAAAATAACAAAATAATTATATCACAATCATTAACAAAATGTTACTTTATTAATAATATTGATTAGAAAATTTTTGAGATAAATAATAATAGAAAATTAAATATTGCTAATGATAGATTGTAAGGTTATTTTATGAAAGAAAATTTATATGTTGTAAATATTATAAATTTATACATTTGTTAAATATAAAAACTTAAGATTTAATTTTCTTTTTTTGTTTTTTAAACTTAAATTTCGACGTTAACTATATTATAATCCGATAAATTTGAAAGGATAGAATTTTTTGCTAATAACATAATATGCTTAAATTTTTCAAAAATTTTTTGATTTTCATAAATGCAATATAAGTATCATTATATTGCATAATACATTTGGAAGGGATTTTTTTGAATAAAAATTATTGATTTTTTAGGATTATCTTCAGAATAGCTTCACAAATTGTTTATTCATGCGGGTTTAGAGAGGTAACCTTTTATTTTCGATTTTAAGGGCTGCTTCTTTTAGAAGATATATTTTTATATATCTTAATATTTAAAGACGAGCTTATTTTCGAAAATAAAAGGCGGTTCGTTTTCCGAACCACCTTTCTTTTGTGTATACTATTTCTTTTCTAGTATTAAATCAAACTATCATATAATTACTTATCCTGGAAATTGTGTTTGAGTTTAAGTGTTTTTTTTAAGCATATAACTAGCAAATGTTTTTAAAATTTTGTAGAAAAACTAATATAATAATCGGTTGTTATAAATGGAATAAAAATATCAGTTCCATTTTCAGAAAATACTAATAAATTAATTATATTATAAATCCAGTCAGTGGTTGTGAAACCTTGAATAAATCTCAAAGGACTATTTCTTCCCCATAAAAATAATCTGTATCCTATTTCTATACCAGAATATTTATCATAATACCAAGAAAGTCCTATTTTAAATGTTGAATAAACAGATTCTTGTCTTAATTCTTGTATAAAAGTATCCCACTCGTTTCCTGTAGCATTAGAAGAAGTAAATATGTTAAATACTACACCGCCTTCTAATGCACCAAAAAATTCAAAATTATCAGTAATAAAATATCCCACGTTTATAAAAGCTCTTGGCACAATTCCAAACGCATAATCTGTTAAGTCAGTAATCCCTGGAAAAGTAATTTCAAAATACGGTTTTACAGAAAATCTATCAAAATAGTAATTTGAAAAATAATAATTTCTAGAGGCTAAAATATAAGTTGATGTACTATCTAAATCTTCGCCCATATATACTTTTGAAACGAAAAGAGGATCAATAAAATAATTCTGGCTAGAAATAACACTGTTATCATTTAAATAATTTCTGTAATTTAGATTGAAGACTCCTAAAATATCGAGCAAAGGTTGGGTCGAAATTTCAGAATTTTTAAAAGCGTATCCTAAAGAAGTAAATTCGACAAAAAACCCTTCTTCATGTTTTTTTCTAATACTTGAAACCTGAAACGAAAACGTATTTATGATTAAAACAAATAAAAGGAAAACTATTATTTTTTTCTTCATAATTTCACCTCCTTAATTTATTATATCACATTTATATATCAAAAAAATAATAAATACAAACTATCATAATTGAAAACTAAGGACTGTATTTTTTAATTCAAAATTGACCCTTAAATAATACAATTGTTCATAAATTGCATGTTGTTTCCAAATTACTTTGTATTTGAAGTTTAAAAATTATCAAAAAATTTACTTTAAAATTCAAATAAAACTGTCCTCTAAAATTCAATGATCAACTTTATTAGTGGCATTCTTGGAAGGGATTTTTTTTGAATAAAAATTATTGATTTTTTAGAATTTTCTTCAGAATAGCTTTGCAAATTGTTTATTCGTGAGATTTTAAACGATGGTTCTTTATTTTTGATTTTAAGGCTTCTTTTTAAAACGAGAAATTTCGTATATCTTGAAATTTTTAAGATGATTTATGTTCAAAAATAAAAAGGTGGTTCATTTTCAGAACCACCTGTTTTTCTATATTGTATTTCTTTTTGTAGTATAACTCTAATCTGAAATTATTTTGTTGAATTCTTCAATGGAAATATTTATTGGAGTGTAAGTTTTGTTAAATCTTGAAAGTTGATATACAAATGCTCTTATGTGATTTTCCGAATAAGAAAGCTTTGTTATATCAAACACTACTTTTTCTACAAAAATCACACATACTTTTCAGGTTTTTAACAAACTCAGACTACTTTGTGGTCTTTTTAAAAACAATATCTTTGAAGATATTTTTCAAATGCCGACTCAAGATTCATTGCTTCCATTCTTTCCACCCTATCCCAAACAGTTAATAGGTTGCTACAGTACTCAAATGATTAATTTTTCTTTTCGTTTAGCAAATTTTGCAAAAAATTTGTTTTAAATTACTTATCATCGAAAACTTCTTACAATTTTTTACTATTAATTTCACTATTTTTCCCCTGAATCGATGAAACTTTGCATTAAAAAAAGAAACTAAAGTTTCTATTTTTTGAATTTTTTTATTAATTCTTCAGCATCAGCCACAGCCTCATTTGCTATAAAACTGATGTTATTAATAACTTCATTATCATAGTCGCACCGGTTGCGCCTCATTCTTAATTCGTTTAGTCTTGAAGCAACTTTGATTTTCCCATGTTTTTTAAGATGTTCTCTTAGAAGATAATGAACGTTAGCATTTTTCTCCGGATTAAATTCAAGATTGTCTATTACGTAGTCCCTTATATAACAGAATGCCGCATAATACGCTCTGCTTATTGCAGAGCGGTAAGCAGCCTCTTCAGAACAGTGTTGAAGTTTAAAATTGACTAAGTCTTTGGCAAGAGATAGAAATTCATCCCAGTGGAACTGCATAGCTGACTTACCTCACTTCACGAAAGTCACTAGTAATCTGTATCCAACCTTGCTTATCAACAAGTAATTTTATAACTTCTTCTTCTGCCTTCCTCAACTTTTCTATGAAATCTCTATTATAATTTGTAGTTCTAACATACAACACGAGAAACTTATCTTCTATTTCCGGATCTTGATAGAGATCCAAAAATAACTTTACTCCTGGTAAATAACGTTTAACTACTTCAATTGCTATATTAATAACCCATTGCATATCTGGAAAATTTAAAAGATAATTGCTAACTTTTTTATCTTCCTCAACATGAACTCCCATTTGAATAACGTTGCTTATAAAACTGTATATTTTATCAGTTAAAGTTGATTTTGTACTCGAAGGCCATATTTGTCTCTGGAAGCTTTGCATGTAAGTAGATGAGTCATAAAAAGGTAAACTCCTCGACGCTATTTTAATTCCTTTTCTCGCTTCAGAAGTTTTAGATTTTTCCTCAGGAAAATTAAATAATTGGTTTTCTAAAAGTGGTGTTCTAATTACATTATTCTCCATTCAATATCATCTCCTAAAACATCTTTCTTAAATGTTCTGTTATGCTAGCTTCAAAAATACTCTCAATATTGTCGTGTGCTTCTTCAATCCAAGTGAATACCTCAGAGGGATCGACAGGTTCTTTTGCTAAGAAATAGTCTATATCCAATATAATTTTAGTTTTTGAGTCAGTGGAATTAGGAGATCTCAAGAACTGAACGCGACACTGGTCTCTACCTTCAAAGTAAGAGAAAATCACGGTTGTGTTGAATGAAATTATATTTTGCCTAAACTCAGAAGGTATAAATGGATAAAGGCGAAAATAATTGCCTAATTCATCTCTTGAGTCTGGAATGTCAATATTGTTAATATATCGCAGCCCTATTCGCTGTATTCTATCTATCTTTATTAAACTACATAATGAATTCCAAGCTTTTTCAATTTTTTGCCTAAAGACACTCCAGGTAGGGTACGGTTTAAAAACATTTACTGCCAACAATCCTGGCCCAAGCTGAACAGTCATTTTTCTGTCTTCACTAAAAAAAAGAATCAGTTCAGTATTCCGAACATGTTGTTGAATACTACCTTGTACTTGGCCGAAGCCGAATTCTTGGATAGTTCGTTGTTCCTTGATTGGAAATTCTTCTTTGATCATTTCATATAACAAGCCTGGTACCGTGAGATCCCAAGAATTTGAAGTAAACCTAAATTCACAAACTGCCTCCTCAATAGGAGAATTTTTGTATTTTTTTTTCATCCTAACATGCCCCCTTTTGAAAATCCAAGCTCAGGTTATCAAATCTTGAAAAAATATTGTAAAGTTATCAACTATCCAGCAAAAATTTCGGTGATAATTGCACATCCGGAATCCGCTTTTCAAGTGGTAAATAAATTTGTACAGGTATTTCAAGCTTAGTCAAATATCTACACATTAACGGCCCCACAATTGACCATTCCAAACCACCAAGTCCACAACCAAGTGCAGGGACCGCTAAGGATTTTATTCCTTCCTTTTTGTAATTTTCAACAATCCAACGCAATCCAGATTCTATGCCTTTAATTTCTGACATATTTTTCCAGTGGCGTTTAGTAGGAAATAATAAAAACCATGTCTGGTGATTGAGATCCGATAACTTTTCGCCATCCTCAGCGAGAAATGCATCCAGTGATGATTCCCTTTTGTACAAATAAGGCTTACCAAATTCAAGTTCTTTCTTTTTGCAAGCGTCTTGAAAAACAACATAAACATCTGGAAATTGATACTTCACTCGTGAAGCAAGTCCTTTGCCCATTACACCAACTGTATTAACACTAACTGTTAATGTTTGCATCCTTGAGAAGAACATATCACCTTCAACAAGTGATAAATTCTGGGTCAGTTTAATCTCTCTATTTGGTAAGAAGAAAAAAGTAGGATCTGGTATAACAGGTATATTTCTGTTGTTTATTGCTTTTTTCAAATTGCTTGCTACTTCGTGGTCACTAACATATATTGCACTAATATATCTAGGATCAACACACTGAGGTACCAAACATTCAGCCATTATCTTTCTTTTCGAACCATCTTCTTCGCGCCAATATTCCATATCCTTAACTGAAATAATATTTTTGATATTTTTTATCTCACTTTTTCGGTATATCTGCGTCTCACTCGAGGCAGCATTACCATCAGTAATTAATATATCATCCCTCTTCATTATTGTCCATTTTACAGCTACTATCGCAAGATCTTTTGGTTTTAGCCCTTGCACCAATAAGCGATAAAGCATAGGATTTCTTGGTTGGAAGTACAAATTAGCAAATTCCCAAAGGGATCTGTTATCAGCCAATAATCTACTTTTTCTTTTTAATACAATACTATTGTCGTATACCTTCTTGCAATTTATAGATTGCCTTTCAATTTCCGCGTGGGATAAAATTCCTTTTTCTAAAATAGAAGGCACATTATCAATATGTGTTATATAATAAAGTTCCCTAAATCTCGGGAACATACAAATCACCACCCAGTCTTAAAAACTCTCTACGTCGTCAACAAGCTCGACAACCACTGAGATAACTCGAAACCAAACACTAGCATAACACCAATTAACTTAAATTTATTATACCACACTCTTTTTCTATTTTAACCATTCTTCTACTTCTTCTTCATCTCAGTATAAAACGATAATATCTTGTGGTTGGAAAAATTGTTTCATTTTAAAACGTTTTGTGGAATGATTTGGTTTTAAATATACCAAGGATGTCTTTGGATAACTCATGTCAAATAGTCGTGTTTTCATGAAACGGAATAATAAACCTTTTGCCTAAAAAGTAAGGATTGTTTTTCAACATATTGAAGCAAAAATTCCAAAATCGAGCAATACTATGATGACCCACGAGGTAGATAGTTAGTTATTCTTAAACATATGAGAATTTTAATTTATACTCCTTCATTTCCGTTTGCATCCTTAGAAAAAACATCCTATTTTAATTAAGGTTTGGTGCTAACTTGAACAAGTCTTTCTTACGTTTATCACCATTTATTTAAATCTTAAAATTTGTTTCAAATACCTCTTTTGAACTATAAGTAGAATTACAGCATAATTGCTTGTCTATATAAAGAAGAGGAGATCTGTTTTCAACAGTAGAGGAGCAATCTGCATTAGAACTATGGTTGCTGAAACAACAATATATTTCTTATAAAGTTCAACATCAATCGATTTTATACTTGAAATACACCTTTTGATTTAAAAAAACAAATAAAAAATTTTTCAACAAGTATTCAATGGATTCGATAATAAAATTGTTCAATATTGAAAATAGAAAATATTTAATAAAAAAACTGGTATGATATTATTAAAAGAGTAAATTTTAAAATTTACGTAAATAAATAGCTGAAAATTAAAAAGGTTCTTGTTTAAACAAAACAAAAATTTATAAAATTTATCCATATACGAAAAACATGCCAAGGATAAATTGGAATGTGGTTCGTTTCCCGAACCACATGTTTTTTCTATATTGTATTTCTTTTTGTTGTATAACTCTAATCTGAAATTATTTTGTTGAATTCTTCAATGGAAATATATATTGGAGTGTAAGTTTTGTTAAATCTTGAAAGTTGAAATACAAATGCTCTCATGTGATTTTCCGAACCATTTTTTAGATTTTCATATACAAACTTTACATCTTGATTATCGGTGATCTTTAAAAATTCTTCCAAGTCGTATATATCTAAATCTTCTATAGTTGCTCCTACAATTAACGCGTCTTCTAATGATTTACTACCTTGTTCAATTAATTGATTATATAGCTTTTGTAAATCTTCATTTTCAAATGTTCCTCTTTCATCTACTTTAACTGGATCGTTTAAATCATATTTTTCAATTAATGATAAAACTGCATCCATATGTTGTTGTTCTGACTGTGCAATGTTGCTAAAAATCCTTAATTCCCAAATATCATATAAGGTTAAATACACATCTCTTGCTAATTTTTCCTCTTCTCTCATTTGGAGAATGCTTTCAGTTTCACTTGCTGATAGTGTTTCATACGGCAATGAGTTTACAATATCAGCAGTACTTGCTCCAAAAATTAATAAACTTGTTGACACAACTAATAAAACTAAAATAACTTTTTTTAAACTTTTAATCATATTTTTTCCTCCTTCTGTATTGTTCAATTTCATTATACTTTATCAACCTTAAATGTTTCTTAAAAAATTCTTAGAGTTTCCTTAGAAACCAATCTTTATCTTCATATGTTATAATTTTTACAACTTGAAATTTTCTGAATGGAGGATTAGCATTGAATATTGAAAAAAGAAATTTCTATGCCTTTATCTGGCATGCCATATTTCTTGCATTTGCTAGCTCTTTTATTGAAGTAAACACAGTTGTACCATCACTGGTTTTAAAAGCCGGAGGAAGTGAATTCATTGTAGGGTTAGTTACTGCTATCACGGTTGGAATACCTCTCCTTGCACAACTTTTATTTGCAAGTATATTAGTTTCTAAACCTTTAAAAAAACCTTACCTTCTAACTGGAATTTATCTTAGAATTTTCTCTTTATTTTTAATTGCGGTAGTTCTTTCTTCAAATTTCTCAAATAAACTGATCTTGACTCTTACAATTTTAGGTCTTTCGATTTTTTCGTTTAGTGGAGTCTTTGCTGGAGTGAGCTATACTGATCTTTTAGGTAAGTCAATTTTAAAAGAAAATCTTAAAAGATTTATGAGTTCAAGGCAAATATTAAGAAGTATTTTTGCTTTAGTTGGAGCATTTACAGCAAGAAACATAATAAAAAGATTTGAATATCCTACTAACTATTCCATTATGTTTTATATTGCTTCATTATCGCTTTTTATTGCTTCGCTAGGTTTTTGGTTAATAAAAGAAAACAAAATTACTTTTTCAAAGGAATTTCCATCTTTTTTGAAAGTTTTAAAAAGTATTCCAAAATACCTTTTAAAAGATAAAAACTTATTAAATTATGTCATTTTCAGTAACCTAACCGGTTTCGGTTTAATTATCATTCCTTTTTATGTATTACTTGCAAAAAATTCATTTTCTCTAGACAATAAACTTGTTGGAAACTTTTTGTTTCTTCAAATGTTTGGAATAATTACTTCCAGTTTTATATGGGGAAAATTATTACATAAATTCGGTTATAAGAAAGTTTTGAAGTATTGTGTGTTTATAGGAAGCATGTTGCCAATTCTTGCTTTAATCTTAAAAAGTTTTTCACCTTATATATTTTCAGTTATATTTTTTATTTCAGGGCTTACCTTAAGTGCTAGACAAATGGCTTTTGAAGGTGTACTAATTGAAATAAGCAGCTACGAAAATAGGGCATTATACGTAGGAATATCTGGAGCTCTAAATATTGTAACCGCATTACTTCCTTTAGTGATAGGTATGGTAATAAAATTTGTTGGGTTTAATATAATGTTTGTACTGATTTCAATTATTATACTTTCTAGCATAAAGTTTCTTGATAAAATAGAAATTGAATAAAACAATTTGCAAAAAAATGGTGTGCAATTTTTAGCACACCA
Organism: Thermosipho sp. (in: thermotogales); assembly: GCA_030153605.1. Lineage (GTDB taxonomy): Bacteria > Thermotogota > Thermotogae > Thermotogales > Fervidobacteriaceae > Thermosipho_A. Next base: position 2,097 of record JASKLO010000040.1, on the reverse strand, counting down.
TTTATTATAAATTCAGTAAAAGTTAAGGTTGTCCTAAATCAATTATTAGATCCAGATAACCATTTATAAATAAGCCTAGCATAAATTTTTATAAATTTCTTAAATGATTCAATCGACCAACATTCATTTGGTTGATGCATATTGGTTTCTTCATTAGGAAAAGATGCCCCAAATGCTACACCGTACGGAACTGTTCTAGCGTAAGTACCACCACCAATAGCTATTGGCTCACTTTTGTCATTTGTGACATTTCTGTATACAGATAAAAGTGATTTAACAAATTCACTATCTTTTGATACATACAAAGGTTTTGAATGAGAAATTCTTTCAACTTCAAACCCTTTTAAAGCTTCCTTTATTTGTAATGTGATCATTTCAATGCTCATAAAAATGGGATATCTAATATTAATTTTTAGTTCTAGATTCCCTTGATTTAATTCCATCTTTCCTAAATTGCAAGTTAATTTTCCACTTACAATGTCTTCTGAATAAATTCCAAGACCAATCCCATTGTAATCTTTTCCAAGTTTTTCATATAAAGTATTAAAAACCCAGTTATATGGCCCAAAATCAATCTTTGATAGAAGATCAAGCATACAAGAAATTGAATTTATTCCTAAATGTGGTGTTGAAGCATGAGCAGATTTTCCAATAGTTAGTATCCTGATTTTATTTTTATCTACTTCATATTTTAGATTACAATTAGGTTTGTAATTTTCAAGAAAATAAGTAATTTCAGAAACTTTTTCAGTTTTTATTATTGCCTCACATTTTTCTGGTACAACATTAACAGCTGTTCCAGCCTTAAAATATACCAATTTAGTGTGATGATCAGATGTTAGTATTGTGCTTACTTTATAAGTTGCATTACCTTTCTCAGCAAAAACAAGTGGAAACATGCCATCTGGAGTTACTGCTTCTTCAGGATAAGGTTCTTTTTTGAAATAATATTTCAAACATTTTGAGCCATTTTCTTCGTTGGTTCCGAAAATTATCCTTACTGTATTTTTTGGATCTGGAACTATTTCAGAAGCAATTTTTAATGCATATAATGCACCTATGGAAGGTCCCTTATCATCAATAACCCCTCTTCCATACATTTTTCCATCTCTTAGTGTTAATTCAAAAGGATCACTTTTCCACTTACTTAAATCTCCTTCAGGTACAACATCTAAATGACCTAATATTCCATATAATTTGCCTTTGTTTCCGTATGTAACGTGCCCTGCATAGTTATCGACATTTTTAGTTTCAAATCCCAATTTTTGTGAAATTTTCAAAGCTTCTTCTAATGCTTTTGCCGGTCCTTTTCCAAAAGGATAATTATCGGCTGGTTTGTCCATTACTGATCTTATTTTTATAACTTTTGCTAGATCCTTTAAAATTTCGTCAAAATAACTTTCAATCTTTAAATCAATCTGTTTTTCAATGTCAGCATTCATATTTTCTCACCTCGTTTTTAGATTTATTTATACAAAATCGTATATTATTTTAATAACTAGCATAAATAATATACTTATAATAACTGGCTTTATTAATTTTTCTTTATTTTTTATTGCCAAACCTGAACCAATCCAATTGCCTAATATGCTAAAAAATGCAGCTGGTAAACCAACATAAAATATTACCTTGCTGTTTATTAAAAAAGTAAATAAAGCGCTTAAGTTGGAAGCTAAATTAACTATTTTAGCGGTTCCAGATGCTTTTACATGATCTAACGAAAGAAAGTTAACGTATAAAATAATTAAAAATGTTCCTGTTCCAGGGCCTAAAAATCCATCGTACATTCCAATAAAAAACCCAATTAAACTGGCGATAAGTTTTCTATTAAATCTTATGTTCATTTTATCCCTCGATCGATTTTTTCTGTTTCTAAAGGTTAAAAATATTCCAGCTATGACAATTAATATTGTATACTGCTCCCCTGAAGGATTGGACAGCTAGAAAGTAGAGAGTATAATTTTTCATGAGGGGGAGTGAAAGATATGAGGAGAAAATTTTCTGCTGAAGAAAAGATGGCGATTGTACTCGAAGGATTAAGAGGTAAAAAAACTATAGCTGAAATTTGCAGAGAACATGGTATTTCTCAAGGGCAGT
>JASKLO010000013.1 GCA_030153605.1 Thermosipho sp. (in: thermotogales) | reverse complement strand
GTTGTTCCAGATATCCACAGTGGAAATTTTCTTGGAAAATCTGCTGTTTATCTTGCAAATGGTAAAATTGCCGGATTAGTTGTTGGAGCAAAAGTTCCAATAATAATTGTTTCAAGAGCAGATTCAAGTGAATCAAAAATAAATTCAATTGCATTAGCTGCAGCTATAAGCAAATAAAAAGGAGGGAAATTATGAAAAAGTTGGCAGTAGTTGCTATTGGTGGAAATGCCGTAAATAGGCCAGGTGAAAAGGCAACAGCTGAAAATATGTTAAAAAATCTAAGTGAAACAGCAAAATTTATTTCAAAAATGTTAGATGAATTTGATATTGCAATTACTCACGGAAATGGTCCGCAAGTAGGTAATCTTTTAGTTCAACAAGAAATTGCAAAAGACAAGATTCCTCCCTTTCCAATCGATGTAAACGACGCGCAAACTCAAGGTAGTTTAGGTTATATGATTGCCCAAACTTTATATAATGAATTAAAAGAAGAAGGAAAAAATTATCAAATTGCTGCTTTAGTAACTCAAATTATTGTTGATAAAAATGACCCAGCCTTTCAAAACCCAACCAAACCTGTTGGTCCATTTTATAGTGAAGAAGAAGCCAAAAAATTAATGAAAGAAAAAGGTTGGATAATAAAAGAAGATGCTGGAAGAGGATGGAGAAGAGTGGTACCTTCACCTAAACCACTAGATATAATAGAAAAAGATGTGATAAAATTGTTAATGTCTAAAGATGTGATTGTTATTGCTGCTGGTGGTGGTGGAATTCCAGTTATTGTTGAAGATGGTAAAATTAAAGGCGTTGAAGCCGTTATAGATAAGGATAGAGCAAGTGCACTGCTAGCCAAAGAAATAAATGCAGATGTACTAATTATTTTAACAGGTGTAGAGAAAGTATATTTGAATTATGGAAAAGAAAACCAAAAAGAACTTGATACTCTAACAATTTCAGATGCAAAAAGATATTTATCTGAAGGACATTTTCCAAAGGGAAGTATGGGCCCAAAAATTGAAGCTGCTATTGATTTTGTCGAATCAACTGGAAAAGAATGTATAATTACTGACATGACTGTTCTAGATAAAGCTTTGAGGGGTGAAACTGGAACAAAAATAATTAAGGGGTGAAATTTTGATTAAAGTTTTAATCCCTCAGGCTCTTTTAGAGAACCTGAGGGGATTTTTCTATAATCATCAAAATGTGATTTTTGAAATTTATAATTCAAATTTTTTTGAAAAACTTAAAGAAGAAAATTGGGATATAGTATTTTTTAAAAACCAGGAATTAACTCTTCCTGGTAAGATTGTTGTACATTCAATAAAAGAATTTGAACTAGCTGTTTCTTTACTTGAAGAAAAAATCAAATATTCTAATTTAAAACAAAAATTTGACTTACTGTTTTCTTCTCCTGAATTACAAGGTCCTGTAATTAGAGAGTTTCTCGAAAAAATAGTTAATAAAAATAAGGACAAAATTGAAATAACTTTAAAATATGAAGAAGGAATGTTTATTGAAGAATATAAAAATTATTTCTTGAACTCACTCCCTAATACAAAAATTAAATTTTCTAAAAATAAAGGAATTGCAATTCCACCTCTAAGAAAAAGAAAAGATGATATTCCACATATGGTTGACAAAATACTATCATCAATTTATTCAAAACATAAAAATATAGAAAAAAGAATTCCTGATGAATTTGAATTATCTTTATTAAAAGAATATAACTGGCCAAGAAACACTAAAGAACTTATAAAAGTTATTCATATCTACGCATCAACAGGCTTAATTGAAATTCCTGGAAAAAATTATTCAAAATTTGAAAAAATTGATCTCCCAAAATTAACTAACAGTTTAGTAAAACAAATTGAAAAGAAATACATTAAACTTGCATTAAAAAATTCTAAATCACGTAAGGAAGCATGTGATTTGCTTAATATGAATTACAAAACCCTTTCTTATAAAATAAAATTATACGGATTGGATGATAAATAAAATGGTGGTAGCTGTTTTGCTTTTTGGAGGTAAGGGTGAAAGATTTGATAAAAATCAACCAAAACAATTTTATAATTTATTTGGAAAAACTATTATTGAACATACTATTGAAAAGTTCATCCTTCCTAATATTGATTTTATTCTGATTGTATCTAATCCTAAGTTTTTAGAAGAAACCATTAAAATTTTAAAAAAATATTCATTTTTAAAAAAAATACAAGTTATTGAGGGGGGTAATTGCAGAGAAGAATCAACTTTAAATGCCATAAATTTTTTAAAAAAATTATTGAATTATGATGATATTGTTTTAATTCATGATGGTGTTCGTCCTTTTGTTTCCAAAGAAATTATTTTAAAAAATATTAAGATAGCAAAAGAATTTGGAACAGCAGTTACAGCTATCCAATCAGAAAACACAATAGGTATAGTGAAAAACAATAAAATCATTGAATTCCCGAATAGAGAAAATACGTATATCATTCAAACTCCTCAAACTTTTAAGTTTGGATTACTTGTTGATTCTTTTGAAAAAAATATTGAAAAAATTTGTTCGTTTACTGATGATTCATCAGTTGTAAAAAAAGCAGGTTATTCTCTTCAAATTGTTCCTGGAAGCAAATTTAATCTAAAAATCACCACAAAAGAAGATATTTTAATTTCTGAATTTTTATTACGGAGAGAAAAAGATGAGAGGGATATATAAAAAAGTTCTTATATCTATTTTAATTAGTCTTACAATTATAGCAATATTTCAAATGCTTTTTTCAAAAAATTTTAATATTTTTTCTGTGTTTAAATTTCCAATAAAAATACTTTCAATAAATTTACTCATTCTATTTTTGATTTATATTATTAATGCTTTAAGACTTCAAATGATGCTAAAATTTTTTGGTTACAAACTTCCATTTATTGAATCTTTGAAAAATATTTTTTTTTGCAGCCTTCTTTACTTTTATCACTCCTATGTCTATTGGTGGCCAACCTTATCAGATTTATCATTTAACAAAGAATAAAATTAAGGGTACTGATGCTACAAATATAGTTATTTCAAAAACGCTTGAAATTTCTTTTGTTATTCTTTTTCTTGATCTAATTTTTATAAAAAGTGTTTTAAAAATTATGCCTAAAAGTTTTGGATTATCAATTGTTTTAATCGGTTTTTTCGTAGGATTAGCTATATCATTTGCTATCTTTTTGAACTTTGTAAATAGAAAAATACTGAAAAAATTCCTTTTTTTCTTTAAAAAAATTTTTAAGTTAAAATTTACAGAACAAGAAGTAAATGATTGGATTAATAACCTTCAAGAAAGCATAAAAATTCTATGGCTTAAAAATCCATGGTTGCTTTTTATTGACATGCTACTTTATTTTCTTACTCTTCTTCTCTATAACTCTATTCTTTTTTTAATTGTAAAAACATACGTTCCTAAAGAAATTTCATTCTTTTCTTTGCTAGGAATTTTTGTAATGATGAATACAGTTGCATATTATATTCCTACTCCAGGATCAAGTGGGGGAATTGAAGGAACTTATCAAATTGTATTTTCAGAGTTATTTGGCCCTTCAATTGCTATAAATATTATTACTATATATAGATTTGTTACATTCTATGTAATCTTATTGTTAGGCACAATTTTCTTTACAATTTCTAATAGAAACTATATAATGAACTTGGAAAATGGGGGTGAAAATAATGTGGATAACAAAGGACACTGAATTTGAAACAATTGCCTTAAAATTTCCATATTTAATTTCTCCTCTACTTGAAATAGGAATAAAGGTTATAGAATGTGGAGATGTAAAATGGGGCACCCTTGGAGAAGAAATTTTAAAACTTGGCCTTGATTTGGATAAAATTCTATACAAATTAAATAAAATTGTCGAAGAACATGGTGGGCCTGAAAAAGAAATTAGTTTAGATATTTAAGGAGGGAAAATATGAAAAGGTTTATTGACCGATTGTTTCCGGAGGTATCTCCTACAAAATTATTAAGTGAACATGCAGAATTATGTTTAAAATCAGGAAAACTTATCCCTGAAATTTTGGATTCATATTTCGATGGTAAAGATGTTTTAAATTTTTCTAATGATATTGATAAATTTGAATCTCAAGCAGATAAAGTAAAAACAAGGCTTAGGGAAATATATACAAAACTTAAATGGAGCTATTTTGACCGAATTGATGCTCTTCAAATTATCCACAATCAGGATTCGATTATTGATGCAATAGACGATTTTGTGAAAGTTCTTACCATGAACCAAGTAGAAAATTGTCCTGAAGAAATTGTAGATAAAATCAAAAAATTAGGAAATGTTGTTTTTGAATCTATTAACCTTATGAAGACTTCTGTGGATGAACTCAAAGTAGTTGTAGAATCTGATTTTTCACCTAATGAAATTTCAAAAGAGGATAGCATTACTTATAGCGTTGAAGCTGATGAAAGCTCCACTGATCAATTGGGAATAGAAATAGGAAGACTACTTTTTAAACAAAAAAATAATTTAAATCCCGTAGATATAATATTTTTGAACAATGTTGTAATCTTATTAATGAAAATTTCCGATAGGGCAGAAAACGTAGTTGAAAGAATTAGAATGATTATTAGATAAGGAGGTTCAAACATGATACTAATAATTATAGCATTTATAGTAGGCTTTGGAATGGCTTATTCAATTGGTGCAAATGATGTCGCAAATAGTATGTCCACTGCTGTAGGCGCTAAAGCAATTACCCCAAAACAAGCTGTTATTATTGCTTCAATTCTAGAGTTTTTAGGAGCAGTTCTTTTTGGCTCTCATGTAACTAAAACTATTGCTAAAGGAATAGTAAATTTAGAACAAATAAATGATACTAACTACATTCTCGTTGGTGCTTTTTCAGCCTTAATAGCTGCAACTATTTGGATCTTGTTTGCCACTCATTGGGGAATGCCTGTATCTACTACTCACTCAATAGTAGGTGGTATGGTTGGATTTGGAATAGCCGCCGGAGGATTAAACGTAATAAATTGGATTACTCTTTTGAAAATTGTTATAACATGGATCACATCTCCTTTAATAGGCGGAGCTTTTGCTTATGTTGTTTTTAAATTTATATCCTGGTCCATACTTCATAGAAAACATCCTGCAAAGGCCGCAAAAATCGTAGCTCCTATTCTTCTAGGAATAACTTTTTATACTATAGGAGTTTAGTTTGTAGTAAAAACTCTCAAAGAGAGTATACAATTTGGAAATGTAATAGGAATTATTCTTGGAATTATAGCTTATATACTTTCCTATATTTTTCTTCATAAAACTTCATCTATTGAAAAAGATGAATATTCATTGGTAGAAAAGATATTTAAAAATGCTCAAATAGTTACCTCTTGTTATGTTAGTTTTTCCCACGGTGCTAACGACGTTGCCAACGCCGTAGGTCCTTTAGCTTTAATTTATATTATTTTAACTACAAATTCTTTTTCAGGCGTAATTAATATTCCAATTTATATTTTGGCCCTTGGTGGTTTGGGAATTTCGATTGGAGTAGCTACACTTGGACATAAAGTAATGAAAACTGTAGGAGAAGATATCACCGAATTAAATAATACTAGAGGCTTTGCTATTGACTTTTCAGCCGCTACTACAGTTTTGATAGCCTCTACTTTGGGTATGCCAATTTCAACAACTCACACTGTTGTAGGTGCTGTATCAGGTGTTGGATTTGCTAGGGGAATTGAAGTCGTTAATGTAGGAATTTTGAAAAATATTATAATTTCTTGGTTTGTAACTGTTCCATTTGCTGCAATTGTCAGTGCTGTTCTATTTCTGATTTTGACTTAATTTGTGATATAATTTTCTCAGATTTTATCTCAAGGAGAAAAAAAATGGAAATTACCAAATTTATTGATTGGGATTTAATTTTTGAAAAAATCCATAAGTTGACTTTTTCTATTTATGGAAAAGAACATCTTGAGTATTTAATTAACAACCAACCAAGTGAAAATGAATATGATTATTTACAAGAAACCATTGAAATTCTTGTATCTTTTGGTTTACCATCATTTCAAAAAGTTGAAGATATCAGACCTATTTTGGATAAAATTGAAAATAATTTAATTCTTGAACCAGAAGAAATCTTTGAAATTAAAAATTTTCTACTTATTATAGAAGAAATTAAAAAAATTTTTCAAAGCTCTCGTTATAAGTTGTCATTTTATTTTTCTAATCTTTCAAATTACTCTCTTTTATTAAGTGAAATTGATAGGATTTTTGATGAGAATGGCGAAATCAAAGACAATGCTTCTGCAGATCTCTTAAATATAAGAAAAAGAATTAAAAATTTATATTCTGATATTAAAAAGAAAATCGATTCTTTTATTGCTAACAATTCAAATTACCTACAAGATCAAATTTATACAATCAGGAATGGTAGATACGTATTTTTGCTTAAACCCAATGCAAGATCAAAACTCCAAGGTATTGTTCACGGAACCTCTTCTTCAGGTGCCTCCTTATTTTTTGAACCTCAAGAATTCATCAAATTAAATGACGATATCCAAATTTTAAAAAGTGAAGAAAATGTGGAAATAAATAGAATTCTAAGAAATGTTTCTTTAAAAATTTTTGAAAAACTTAATAATATACGAAAAGATATAAAACTTGTAGGTCATTATGATTCTTTAAGCGCTAGAGCTAAATTTGCAAAAGAAAATAATGCTATTGTTGTAAAACCTGAGGGAAAATATTTAAAATTAGTCAATGCTCGACACCCATTAATTGAAAAAGACAAGGTTGTTCCTATAACAATAGATTTGCCAGAAGATAAAAAGGGTTTAATAATTACAGGTCCAAATACTGGTGGAAAGACAGTAACTTTAAAAACCGTTGCTCTTTTTACTTTTATGTCTCAAAAAGCCTTTCCTATACTTGCAGATATTGGAACAAGGATTCCAAATTTAAAACTGTTTATTGACATTGGTGATGCTCAAGATGTTGTTGAAAATTTAAGTACATTCTCTTCTCATATAGTTAGAATAGTTTATGCACTTGAAAACGCTGATGAAAATTCTTTAGTTATTATTGATGAATTAGGTTCGGGTACTGATCCTTTTGAAGGTAGTGCTTTGGCTTTAAGTATCATAGAAGAGTTAATTGAAAGAAATATTAAATTCATTATCACCACTCATTTAACGAATGTAAAGTTGTACGCTATGGAACGCGAAGATATTCTAACTGCTTCCATGGAATTTGATATGGAAACTTTAAAACCTACATATAAAGTTTTATTAAATATTCCTGGTGCTTCTCATGCTTTTGAAATTTCAAAAAAACTAGGTCTTTCTGAAAAGATTGTTAAAAAAGCTGAAACATTTATGTCAAAAGATCATTTGAAAATAGAAAATCTTATCAAAGACTTAAACACGAAGATAAGCGAACTTGAAAGAAAAAAAGAAAATTTAGAAAAGTTATTAAAAGAGTATGAAAATTTGAAAGAAAGCTATGAGAAAAAATATAATATATTAAAAGTCAAAAAAATAGAAGAACTTGATAATGAAATTAAAAATCTTTACAAAGAAATTCGCTCTGCTAAAAAAAATTTACAACTAGCTATGCATAGTTTAAAAACCAATAGTGAATCTCTTATGAAAAAAAGGCTTCAAGATTTAGAATCAACACACAAAAATTTTGAAAAAATCGAAGAAGTAATTGATTCTATGAAAAATCCTGTTTCAAATAATACTTTAGAAATTGGTTCGTTTGTTAGAATAAAAGACGGTACAGCTATAGGAAAAATTGTTGAAGAAAGAGGAGATAATAAATATTTAGTTGATTTTAATGGTTTAAAAGTTGAAATCAAAAAAAATAAACTTGTTCCTACTGAACCTCCAAAAGAACTTGAAAAAACTCCTTTATTTTCATCTTCATATTCAAAAATTTTAGAGAAAAACGAACTAGATTTACGTGGAAAAACAGTTGAAGAAGCTTTAGAATTACTCGATAAATTTATTGATGATCTTGTTCTTTCTGATTTTAATTCTGCTTTTATAATTCATGGTAAAGGTACAGGCAGTTTAGCTTCAAACATTTGGAATTTCCTCCGAAAAGACCCCCGAATTAAAAATTACAGATTTGGACGGCCAAGCGAAGGCGGTATTGGCGTAACCTACATTGAAGTTTAAAAATTTTTCCTAAAGCTTTCATTTTATTATAAGTGTTATAATATTTAATAAGGAGGGAGACAATGAGTCTTGATTCATTCAAAAAATTTAGAGAAAAGATGAATAATATTATATTGGAAAAAGGTACTTTAAATACAAAAAGATTTTTCAATTTAGATAGCAATGTATATAAAAAAGGAGCATTAGATGAGAAACACAAAGAATTAATGGGACTAGTCGCATCTATGGTTCTTAGATGCGATGATTGTATAACTTACCATATAATAAGATGTGCTCAACTTGGGGTTACTGATGAAGAATTTTTTGAAACCTTTGACGTTGCTTTGATTGTTGGTGGTTCAATAATCATTCCTCATTTGAGAAGAGCGGTTAATTTACTTGAAGAAATTAGGGAGATGCAAAAAAGTGGAAAAGATGTTTCTATTTGATGGAACTGGTTTGGTTTATAGGGCTTATTTTGCTCTAGATCAATCTTTAAAAACTTCGACAGGATTCCATACTAATGCTGTATATGGTGTTACAAAAATGATCATTAAATTTCTCAAAGAACATATCAAAACTGGCAGAGATGCTTGTGCTTTTGTTTTGGATTCTAAAGGTGGTAGTACATTTAGAAAACAAGTTTTAGAAACATATAAAGCAAATCGTCCAGAAACTCCAGAACTTTTACTTGAACAGATTCCATATGTAATTGAAGTAATTGAAGGTTTGGGAATGAAAGTATTAAAAATTCCTGGATATGAGGCAGATGATATTATTGCCACAGTAGCTAAAAAATTTTCTAAAGAATTTGATGAAATAGATATTGTTACAGGCGATAAAGATTTACTACAATTAGTGAATGATAACGTTTTTGTTTGGCGTGTTGAAAGAGGTATTACTGATATAGTTCTTTATACTAGGGAAAAGGTATTTGAAAAATACGGAATCTATCCTGAACAATTTGTTGATTATCTTGCCCTTGTTGGAGACCCAATTGATAATATACCAGGTGTAAGAGGAATAGGCAAACGAACAGCTGTTTCTTTATTAAAAAAATATGGTAGTATTGAAAACATTTTAAAAAACATCAACAAATTAACTCCAAAAGTTAGAAATGCTCTTGAAAATTACAAAAATGATCTTGAAAAAAGCATAGAATTAGCAAAACTTCTCTATGATGCGCCCATTGAATTTAAGAAAAATGAATTTATTTATCAAGGATATAACCCTAACAAATTAATTGAAACTCTTAAAAAATTTGAGTTTGCAAGCATCATTAAAGAATTAAATCTATATACTACCGAACTTCATTCAAAATATACTATTATTGATTCAGATGAAAAACTTATTAAATTAAAAAAAGAAATTGATGAAATTAGAACTTTTTCAATTGATACCGAAACCACTTCTTTAGATCCCTTTGATTCTGAACTTGTAGGTATTTCTCTCGCTACGGCGGAAGGAAAAGCTTATTATATTCCTATATCACATAAAACTGGAAAAAATATTCCGAAAGACAAAGTTATAGAATTTTTAAAGAATCTGCTTGAATCAAATGATTATAATATTGTTGGCCAAAATCTAAAATATGACTACAAAATTTTTAAAATGCACAATATTGAACCAAATGTTCCTCATTTTGATACAATGATTGCTGCTTATCTATTAAATCCTGAGGAAAGGCGTTTTAATTTGGATGAACTTGCTTTAAAGTATTTAGGTTATAAAATGACTTCTTTTGAAGAGGTAGTTGAAACTCCTACTCCTTTATTTGCTAGTGACTTTTCTTATGTACCTGTTGAAAAAGCCGCAAAATATTCTTGTGAAGATGCCGATGTTACATATAGATTATTTAGAAACCTTAGTAGAAAAATTTACGAAAAAAATCTTGAAAAACTTTTACATGAAATCGAATTACCTTTAATTAACGTATTAGCCCAAATGGAAATCAATGGAGTTTATTTCGATAAAGAATATCTTGAAAATCTTTCTAAAGAATATGGTTTAAAAATGAACAAACTTCAAGAACAAATTTTTGAACTTGCTGGAGAAAAGTTTAATTTAAATTCTTCAAAGCAAGTTGCTTACATATTATTCGAAAAATTAAATTTACCAACTGTCAAAAAAACTAACAAAGGGAGTTTTTCCACCGATGCTGAAGTACTTGAAATACTGTCTAATGATTTTGAAATTGCTAAATTAATCCTTGAATATAGAAAACTTCAAAAATTAAAAAGTACATACTTAGATTCCCTTCCTAAAGAAATAAATCCAAAGACTGGAAGAATTCACACAAGTTTTCATCAAACCGGAACAGCCACTGGACGTTTAAGTAGTTCAGAACCAAATTTACAAAACCTTCCAACTAGAAGTGAAGAAGGAAAAGAAATAAGAAAGGCGATCAAACCACAAGAGAATGGTTGGTGGATTGTTGGCGCTGATTATTCTCAAATTGAACTTAGGATACTTGCTCATGTAAGTGAAGATAAAAACTTAATTGAAGCATTTAAAAATAATTTGGATATTCATACCATTACTGCTGCAAACATCTTTGGAATTTCAGAAAGTTTAGTTACAGAAAACATGAGAAGAATTGGTAAAATGGTTAACTTTGCTATTATTTACGGAGTTTCACCTTATGGCTTATCAAAAAGGATTGGTTTGAGTGTTTCAGAAACTAAAAAAATAATCGATAATTATTTTAAATTTTATTCTGGAGTATTTGATTACATAAATAAAACAAAGGAATTTGCAAAAAAACATGGTTATGTTGAAACATTATTTGGTAGAAAAAGAGAGATTCCTCATTTAAAATCATCAAATGCAAACATTCGTGGAGAAGGAGAAAGAATTGCTATCAATACTCCTATTCAAGGTACTGCTGCTGATATAATTAAAATTGCTATGATTAAAATTCATAACAAATTAAAAAAGGAAAAACTGAAAAGTAAAATGATTCTTCAAGTTCATGATGAATTGGTTTTCGAAGTTCCCGAGAATGAATTAGAAACAATGAAAAAAATTATTAAAAACGAAATGGAAAATGCGGCAAAGTTAAAAGTTCCACTTACTGTTGAATTATATCAAGGAAAAGAGTGGGAATAATGGAGAATATTATTGAGTTCAAAGATCTTATAGATCTATATGAATATGTAAATAGAAAAATAGAACTCTCTGGTTTGACAAGTGAAGAATTCAGATTTTACGCTGATGTGGTAAGAGCAAAAAGTCATAAAACTGGTTTGTACATCAGCGTTTCACAACCATATTCTACAAAATACGGTTCTAGAAATATTGAAATAACAGTCTACGTTCCTGCAAAATTAGGGAGCATAATTCTTACTAGATTAGGTTTGAAATCAGCAGATGAACTTGTTGGAAAAAAATGGATTTTTCAAGGACGTTTATCTTTTTACAAAGACAGACTTAGTTTTACATTTTATGCTGATACAATTGCTCCTGTTGGAGATTCTGAAATTGAAAAAAGGCGAAAAGAAATCTTAAACGAATTAAAAGCACAAAATCTTTTAATGACCGAAATTCATGACTTATCTGAACTTGAACCAATTAAAAAAATTGCAATTATTTCTTCAAAAACTGCAGCTGGCTATGAGGATTTTTTAAAAAATTTAACAGTGCCTCTTATATACAGACCCATAGTCCATTTATACGAATCACCTATGCAAGGAGCTGAAACTGCTACTGGAATTATTTTAGCTTTGAATAGAATAAGAAACTCACAGATAGATTATGATGTAGTAGTTATAGCTCGTGGAGGGGGAGCAAGTAGTGATTTAATGTATTTCGATGATCTTAAACTTGGAATAGAAATTGCTAATTTTAATAATTTTTGTCCTGTCCTCTCTGGAATAGGACATGAACGTGATTTTACTATTCCAGATTATGTAGCTTGGAAAAGATTTGCAACACCTACTGAAGTAGCTAGAGCTATTTCAAAGCAAATTGAAGATAACATCAAAAAATTAGACAATAACTGGAGAGAATTTGAAATTATTATGATTAACTTTTTGGATAAATTTGAAAGAAAAACTGATGATTCAATCATACAAATTATCAATAACTCTATAAATTCAAATTTAAAAACTTTAAGTAAAGATTCAATAGAACATTTAAAAAACATAAAAAGATTTATCAACTTTACTTTTTCCTCACTTGAACAAACCATCTCATCAGAATTTATTTCTTATCTTTCTAATTCAATTGAAAATGAATTAATAAACAACATAAAATTCCTAGAAAATTTTAAAATAATCATCTCCCAGAACATTCAATCTGAAATTTCACAAAGAGATGAAAAATTAAATGAAATTTTCGATTCACTCTTGAAACATAGAGAATATGCTGCAATTCTATTTGGAGGAGCAATTTTGAGAAAGAACAAAAACTTTGTTAATAGCGTTAATCAAGTAAAAATTGGCGATAATCTAAGAGCTTTTTTAAAAGATGGAACACTTAATCTTAAAGTTGTAAAAGAAAAAAATACTGAGAAAAAGAAGGAGGAAATTGATGCATATGGAGGACATACTCTCTTTAAATTCTGAAGATATGGAAAAATTAAGTTTTAACGAACTTGTAAAAAAAATTGAAGAAATAAAAGATTATTTCCATCAAAATGATGTTGATATTGAATTAGCATTAAAGTTATATGGAAAAGCAGTCGAACTTTTAGCAATTGCTAGAGCAAAATTAATAAATTTTAAGAAAGAAAAAGAAGAAATTGATGAGAAATACAAAGAATATTTAGAAAAACTTGAAAGAGAAGAAAATGAGGAAGAAGAAAATCTTTTCTAAGTCTTTTGAAATTTTTTATATATTTTTCTCCACCGCTCTTTTAGCATTAGGCGGTGGTTATGCTATGGTACCAGTGTTTCAAAAAAGACTCTCTAAGTACATTAATGAAGATGAATTTTTAAAAATTTTATCTGTTGCCCAATCAGTTCCAGGACCTATTGCTATTAATATTGCAATAATGCTAGGAGAAGCTATACTAGGTGTTTGGGGTTCAATAATAGCTGTTATCGCTGTTATTATTCCACCTGTTGGAGCTATTATTTTACTTGGAAGTTTAGTTAATTTATATTCCAATAATATTTATTTAAAAAGCTTTTTTAAAGGAATTTATGGGGCCGTATTGGGTTTAATTCTTGGAGTTTTATATTCTTTAATAAAAAGGCAAAAATGGAATTTTTTTAAAGTAATTATTTTGTTGTTGTCAATTTTTTTAGCTATTTTTTATAAAAACTTTCTTATCATATTATTTGTTTTTATAGTATGGTGGTGCTACCATGATAGAAAAAATTGCTGAGTTGATAATTAATCATCCTACTGTTGCTCTTACAGGAGCAGGTGTAAGCACCGAAAGCGGCATACCAGATTTTAGAAGTAAAAATGGTCTATATTCAAAATATGGAAAAGAAATTTTCGATTTAGATTATTTTTATAAAAATCCAGAAAAATTTTATAAATTCGCAAAAGAAACATTTTTACCAATGTATAGTGCCTCACCAAACTTAACTCACAAATTACTTTCTATTTTAGAAGAAAAAGGTTTTTTGCTCGGTGTAATTACTCAAAATATTGATAACTTGCACTCTAAAGCTGGTACAAAAAAAGTTGTAGAATTACATGGAAACGCAACTAAATTTTATTGCACAAAATGCGGGATAAAATATTCAATAAACGAAGTAATGAAATCTTATTACTGCGAATGCGGTGGATTAATAAGGCCTAACATAATATTTTTTGGTGAAAATTTGCCCGCAAATGCATGGGAAATGGCATTAAGTTTATTAGAAAAAGCAGAAATCATGCTTGTTATTGCTTCTTCCCTCTCAGTATATCCTGCAGCCTATTTGCCAATTTTGTTTAAAAGGAAATATGGAAAACTTATAATAGTTAATAATGATGATACCAAATTAGATGATTTAGCAGATTTCAAGATTAATGTTCAAGCAAGCATTTTTTCCCATAATCTTTTAAATTTTTTAAAAATCAAAGGAGTATTTCAAAATTGAAAAAAGCAATAATTCTTTTAATAATGGTATTTGCTGTGTCTTTTAGTTTTAGTATCAATTTATACGAATATAAATTTCAAGGTATAACTATTTATAAATCAGTTGGAGCTCCTATAGATCCTTTTTTTGATTATGATGAATTAAAAGTTTCTAATTGGGACCCTTTTGAACCAGAACTCATTACAATTAGAGAAGGAAGCCCTGTGATCATAATTATT
The DNA here is from genome assembly GCA_030153605.1 of Thermosipho sp. (in: thermotogales). Lineage (GTDB taxonomy): Bacteria > Thermotogota > Thermotogae > Thermotogales > Fervidobacteriaceae > Thermosipho_A. The sequence continues at coordinate 25,451 of JASKLO010000013.1, read as the reverse complement.
CATGGAATTTCACCTAAAGAAATAAATGAGAAAATAGATGATTATAAACGTTCAATGATTGAATCATTTAAAACTTATTCTCCAAAAAATGTAGGGCTATATTTTTATCTTTATCCAACCCTAACGGTAAAGTTAGAATATTCTGCTAAAAAACTTGTAGAATACACTAAAAAATTTGATTCTTTTTATATTTTTGCTCACAGCATGGGTGGTATTTTAGTTCGATACGCCCTTCAAGATTTAAATTTTCAAGATAAAGTAAAAAAAGTCATTTTTTCTGGAACCCCACATAGGGGTTCACCGTTAGCAAATTTTATTATCTTAAAAAAACATGTATTTAATTACATTAGCAATAGCAAAATAGAACTTATAAAATTTGCGCTAATTACTTCTAATATTGTTGGAGGCTCAATTGAAGCTCCAAATTATAGATATTTAATATTCGGAAAACAATATCCAGTAATTCCTAAACAAATTGAGACATATAATTTTGTAGGGATTTTGGATTTTAATCTTAAAAACGTGGATATTATGGATGTAATTACTTCAAAAATATCTTACTCTCTTGGCCTTATGTTACTAAAATATATGGTTGAAAATATTTTCCCTGAAAATTCATTATTTCAAATTAATGATGGTATGGTTCCATATTACAGTGCTATTCAAGATGCAAAAAATAATATAGTTTTTCATTTTACAAGTCATTCCGACCTTGCCTTTAGACGTGATATAATAGAAAAGGTACTTGAAATATTTGAAATTAAAAAGGGGGAAAACAATGAAAAATAAATATATATTTTTGATTGTATTTTTAGTTTTAATAATTATTTCTTCGTGTTCATTAATTTTTAAAACTCCAGTTCCAAATGGTAGCTTTTCATTAAAAAATGCCCTTTTTGTTTTAGATGGAAAACATGAATTGATTGAATACGGTTATATAAATTCTGTTTTTAATGTCGATTTAGGTGAAGGAATTTATGGGATTTTTTCAGGTTTTGATGGATTACTTAATATTTTTAAATTTGACTCCTCTGAAATAACTAAAGAGAATTGGAAAAAATTAACTAAAATATTTGGTAATCCTTTAAAATTAAATTACATAAATATAAATCTTCCTGATAGAGGTTATTTAAAAACGAATTTTGAGGGAATAAAAGTAATTGCATGGTGGAAAGACAAATGGATTTTTATTCTTTCTGGTAAAAATCCAGAAGAGTTTTTTGATTATATTAACACTGTATACGAAATGGTGAGCATATGATAATAGCTGGTGTAGATGAAGCTGGACGCGGGCCACTTTTTGGACCTGTTGTTGCTGCTGCTGTTGTTTTAACTAAAACAAATATTAGTGATATTAATGATTCAAAAATGCTTTCTCTGAAAACTAGAGAAAAGCTTTTTGATATAATAATGCAACACTCTTATTATGGAATTGGTATTGCAACAGTTGAGGAAATTGACAAATTAAATATTTTGCATGCTACAGAACTTGCCATGAATAGAGCTTTAGAAAATTTACAAAAGAAAATAAATTTTGACTTTGTTTTTATTGACGGAAAAAATTTAACTTTGAATTTTCCAAGTAGATGTATTGTTAAAGGAGATTCTCTAATAAAGGAAATAGCTGCTGCTTCTATATTAGCAAAAGTAGTAAGAGATAGAATAATGTTCGGACTTTCTAAAATTTATAGAGAATATAAACTTGATGTTCATAAAGGGTATCCAACAAAATTACATTTGGAATTAATCCAAAAATATGGAGTTTCTCCTATGCACAGGCTAACATTTAAACCAATAATTAAAAATTTAAATTTAGAACTACTTGAAGAATGGCTCAAACGTGGTATCATAGATGAAGAAAGATATTCCAAAATAATCAAAAAAATGGGGGTGCCTCTCTTTGGAATATAATGTTCTTGATAAAGGGTTTGTAAGATTAGTAGACATTCTTGGCGATGATTTTTCAGCTGTAAAAGCAGCAAGGGTTTCTTATGGGAAAGAATTAAAAACTCCTGAAAAAGACAAAAAATTAATTTTTTATCTAATGAAACATGGTCATGAAACACCGTTTGAACATATTGTTTTTACATTCCATGCAAAAGCCCCTATATTTGTTGCAAGACAATGGTTCAGGCATCGTATAGGTTCTTTTAACGAAGCTAGCTTGAGATACACTGAATTAAAAGATGAATTTTACATTCCCAACCATGTCCGGGTTAATGATACTGAGGATAAACAAAAAGGTGTAATTGTAGATGATGAGAATTTAAAAAATAATGCATTGGAAATTATTGAAAAATCACTAGAACAATCTTATAAAAACTATAAAAAATTGCTTAAAATGGGAATAGCGCGGGAAATGGCAAGAATAGTTTTGCCTATGTCTTCATATACACAATTTTATTGGACTGTAAATGCTAGAAGTCTTATGAATTTTCTTAATTTAAGAGCTGACTCACATGCTCAGTGGGAAATTCAACAATATGCTATTTATATTGCAGAAATTTTTAAAAATAAATGTCCTTGGACATTTGAAGCTTTTATTAAATATAGATACAAGGGGGATTTATTAAAAAACAAGGGGTGAAAAAATGAAACTTAAAGAAATTGCAGAAACCTTAGATGCAAAAATTATTGTTGGTGATAATTTAGAAAATATTGATATAGAAAAAGTCACAGCTTCTGACTTAATGAGTGATGTTTTAGCAATGGGAGAAGAAGGTTCGCTTCTTATTACCGGACTTTCAACTCCTCAATGCATTAGAACCGCTGGAGTAGTTGGTATACCTGCTGTCATAATAGTAAGAAATAGAGATATTATGCCCGAAACAATAGAATCAGCCAAACGCTTTGGTATTGTACTTTTGAGCACTAAATATGGAATGTTTGAAACTTGCGGAATTTTATATTCAAAAGGATTAAAACCTGTAAAAATATAGGGGGGGAATTAGAAATGATAATTGATGTTGAACCTTTAGCCCAAAAACTAAAAAAAGAAATAAATGAAAAAATAAAATCTCTCAAAGTTCGCCCAAAACTTGTTGCTGTTACTTATAAACCCGATGACTCTACTGTAAGTTACTTAAAAAGCCAACAGAAATTTGCTAATAAATTTAATATTGAATATGAAATTTTAGAGTTAACTTTTCCAGAAAATATTTTTAAAATTTTAAAAGAATTATCTAATGATAAAAATATTCATGGTATTTTCTTAACACACCCTTTACCTGAAATTGATGAAATGGAAGCATTAATAAACATTAATCCTGAAAAAGATGTTGAAGGTAGACATCCTTATAACCTTGGAATGTTAATGTACGGCAACGAAAATTTTGCACCCTGTACTGCTGAAGCGGTTGTAAAAATTCTTGAAGAGATAACAGATATAATAGGCAAAAATGTTGTGATAATTGGCAGAAGCTCAACTGTTGGAAAACCTTTGTCAATAATGCTTTTACGAAGGAATAGGAGTGCGACAGTAACAGTTTGCCATACTAAAACAAAAAATCTTGAAATGTTAACGAAAAATGCTGATATAGTAGTTGCTGCTGCTGGGAAACCTAATTTAATTACAAAACATATGATTAAAGAAAATACAATTGTAATTGACGTAGGTATAAATGTAGTTGATAATAAAATTGTCGGCGATGTTTCCAAAGATGTTTCTAATATTGCAAATGTCACACCTGTTCCTGGTGGAGTTGGAAAAATAACTACCTTGTTGTTGATAGAACATGTTGTAAAATCAGCAGAAAAAATTTATAAAAACTTAAATAAATAGGAGGTGTTCATATGAACAATTTGATTTTTGCAGGGGTACCAGAAGGAACAACAAGTGAACCAGTTACAACAGCAGCACCAAGTGCATCAAGTGGACTTTTTCAAATGTTATTCTTATTAATTATTTTCTTTGTAATGATGTATTTCCTAGTAATATTGCCACAAAAAAGAAGAGAAAAACAATTCAAACAAATGATCTCGTCAATAAAAAGAGGAGACACTGTTATTACATCTGGTGGAGTTGTAGGAAAAGTAATTGATGTCAAAAACGATACTTTAAAAATAAAAACTGCTAATACTACTGAACTTGAAATTTCTAAAGCTTTTGTTGCAAGAGTAATTAAGAACAAATCAGAGCAAGAAAACAAAGAAGAAAAATGAGGAGGTATATAAATGCGCGCTGATAAGACAAGAGGCATCATCTCTCTTATTGTTATCGTTCTTGCTTTCATAGCTCTTCTATGGCCCTCGCCAAATGGTAAATATACTGGTTTGGCAAGTTTATTTAACAGAATTAAACTTGGTCTAGACATAAGTGGTGGGGCAAGGATTGAATACAAAGTTGATATTGATCAATCAGTCGAAAATCCTTCTGAAGTAGTTGAAAATGTCTGGACTGTTCTTAGAAACAGGCTAGATATGGCTAATTATACAGAAGCAGTTGTAAAACAATCGTTTAGAGAAAACAACTCATTTATTATCGTCGAAATTCCAGGTGCTACTGATACTGCAAAGGCTGAGCAATTAATAGGCTCTACAGGTGTTTTATGGTTTGGACAAGTTATTGACGAAACAAGTTCGAATCCAAATATTGATCCGAATTTAATTAATGAAGCTAAAAGAGAAAACGCTAAATGGCTTCTTGATAAAAAAGGTGAAAAATGGTATCTTGTAAGGCAAGAAATTGACAAAATATCAAATTTAAAACTTATTTCACCTAAAATTGTAGAAGCATTACCCGAAGTTGACAGAAATAATGTTGCTGGTTACGTCGTCTCATTTACTATGGCTAAAGAATATGCTGATATTTTTGCAAAAATTACAGAAAAACTCTATGTTCCTGAAGATTTATTAAATCAGGGTGGAATTGCATATGAACAAGCTTTGAAAAAAAGATTAGCAATAGTGTTAGATAATAGAGTATTATTTGCAGGTTTTGTCGTTTCAAAAATAACTGATGGCAAAGCACAAATTAGAGGTAACTTCAATCTTGATGAAGCTAAACAACTTGCAGCTATTTTAAAAAGTGGTGCATTACCTGCAAGACTTGAAAAAGTTTCATCTGGATGGGTTGCTCCCCTACTTGGTGCAGATATTGTTTCTGCATCTTTAAAAGCAGGGTTGTTTGGTGTAGCAATTGTTTTAATTTATATGGTTATTGTTTATGGAGTAATGGGAATAGTAGCTGATATTGCACTCTTATATAATACTTTCTTATTGTTAGGAATTCTAGCAGCTACTGGTTCAATACTTACTTTACCTGGTATTGCTGGTATTATTTTAACAATAGGTACTACCGTAGATGGAAATATCATAATATATGAAAGGATCAAAGAAGAAATTAGAAGAGGAAGCTCCATTAAAGCTGCAATTAATACATCTTTCTCAAAATCATTCTTAACTTTATTTGATGCCAATTTGACAACCATAATTGCTGGATTATTCCTATATTACTTTGGAACTGGTACAGTTAAAGGATTTGCAATTACCTTAATTATAGGTGTTCTTGGTAGTTTGTTTGTTAATTTGGTAGTATCCAGAGTATTGATCGATTTATTCGCTGGTGCAATAAAAATAAAAGGTGTCAATAAAGGGGGTGCCAGGGCATGATAGATTTTGTTGGAAAAAGGAACATATTTATTTTATTCTCAATTATCCTTATTGTGGCATCTCTAGTAAGTATATTTACAAAAGGTTTTAACCTTGGTGTTGAATTTTTAGGTGGTTCAGAAATCATTCTACGAGTCGAAGCAGATATTGACGAAGGTACTGTTAGAAATATTATTAAGGACCTGGCACCTGAATTTGAAAACGCTCGTATTACTAAAATAAAAAGTATTGATGATCCTGCTAATATATCTAAATTTTCTATTGTTGTTTCTCCAAAAGATGAAAATGGAAATTTAAAAGTTTACGCAGGTGAAGAAAAAGAACAAATATCCAAAAAATTAGTTCAGAAATTTGAAGAAAACAATCTAAAAGCATTAGTTGCTGGATTTAATGAAACAAGTGGTTATGCAGCTCAAGAAATTAAAAATCTTACATGGAAAGCCATTGTCTTTACTTTAATCGCTATTTTATTATACATTACCGTTAGATTCCAATTCGTTTTTGGTATTGGTGCAGTACTTGCTCTTATTCATGATGTAATAATAACTTTAGGATTTTTCTCTTTCTTCAACTACGAATTAAATGTTGCTGCAATTGCTGCTGTACTTACATTAATTGGTTATTCTTTGAACGATACTATAGTAGTTTATGATAGAATTAGAGAAAACTTAAGAAGACTTCGCGGAAAAAAGATTACAGATATTGTTAATGAAAGCATTAACCAGGTAATTAAAAGAACAATTAACACATCTCTTACAACTTTTATAGTAGTATTTGTCCTCCTTTTATTCTCAGGAAATAGTATAAAACCATTTGCTTTCGGAATGACTATAGGCGTCATAATTGGTACCTATTCTTCATTATATATTGCAAGTCCTGTTGTAATTAGATGGATTAAAAGATAAATTATAAAATAACTACCTACAATTGAGGGCTTTTTTTAAGCCCTCAATACTTTTGAGGGAGGTAATATTTTGGTTTATTTTTTGATTTTTGGTGGAATATCTTTCTTTTTTATTATTTATTTGACTATAAAAATTCTTGATTATCCTACAGGAAATGAAAAAACTACTGAACTTTCTCTAATTATTCAAAAAGGCGCAAAGTCTTTTTTGTTCCAAGAATACAAAGTTTTTTTCCCAGTAGTTTTGATACTTGCTACTATTTTGGGAATTCTTTTTAATTTAGAGGCAGCCATTGCATTAATTATAGGTTCATTTCTTTCAGTGTTAGCTGGTTATGTTGGAATGAGTATTGCCACCAAAGCTAATGCCAGGACTGCTTGGGCAGCTACTAAAAATTTGGGAGAAGCACTTAAAGTTTCTTTTACAGGTGGCGCAATTATGGGTTTAACTGTTTCAACTTTAGGAATCATAGGGTTAAGTGTTACTTATTTTATTACAAAAGATATAAGTTTAATTAGTTTTTATTCTTTAGGTGCATCATTAGTTGCTTTATTTGCTAGAGTAGGTGGAGGTATATATACTAAAGCTGCTGATGTTGGAGCTGACATAGTGGGAAAAACAGAAGCGAATCTTCCAGAAGATGATCCTAGAAATCCAGCTGTAATAGCTGATAACGTTGGGGACAATGTGGGTGATGTTGCAGGAATGGGAGCTGATTTATATGAATCTTATGTAGGTTCAATTTTTTCCGCTCTCGCTTTAGGAAGTTTTCACTTTAAAGAAAAAGGTTTTTTTGCTGTAGTATATGTTGTAATTTTTGGTTTAATTTCTTCTATAATAGGTATTATTTATACAATTTTAAATTCTAAAAAATCTTCTGATCCAGCTAAAACACTCAGGCTAGGAACAGTAATAGCTAGTATTCTAACTTTAATTTTTACTTTAATTTATAGTGTTTATATTTCGTGGGTCCAATTATTTTTTGTTGTTTTATTTGGAATAATTGTTGGTGTATCAATTGGTTTTATAACAGAATGGTATACTTCGGGAAACAAAATTAAAAATCTTGCCAAAAGTGCTGTTATGGGACCTGCCAATGTTATTATCAGCGGAACAGCCTTAGGAATGGAATCAACTTTTGTTATTACAATTTTAATTTCGTTTGCAGTTATATTGTCTTATAAACTCCTTGGTTTATTTGGCGTAGCTTTAGCAGGTGTTGGAATGCTTTCAACATTAGGAATTAGTTTATCAGTAGATGCATATGGTCCTATTGCTGATAATGCTGGCGGTATTGCTCAAATGGCTGAATTAGACCCAAAAGTTAGAAAAATAACTGATACTTTAGATGCTGTTGGAAATACTACTGCAGCAATGGGAAAAGGATTTGCAATTGGTTCAGCTGCTCTAACTGCTTTAGCATTATTTTCTAATTTTAGTAATATTTCAAATTCTGATTCTATACTTCTTTCGAATCCATATTTATTTTTGGGAGCAATAATCGGTGCGATGTTGCCGTTTTTCTTTTCAGCTTTAACAATGCATGCAGTTGGTGATGCAGCTGATGAAATGGTTAATGAAATAAGAAGACAATTAAAAGAAATTCCTGGAATCTTGATTGGTGAAAGCAAACCTGATTATCAAAAATGTATTCAAATAGCAACAAAGGGTGCTTTAAAAAAGATGGTTCTTCCATCTTTACTTGCTATTCTTTCGCCTGTTGTAATATATTTTTTCTTTGGAACAACTGGTGTTGCAGGATTATTAATTGGAGCAACTGTTTCAGGAGTAATGCTTGCAATTTTTATGGCAAATTCTGGTGGAGCTTGGGACAATGCCAAAAAATATATTGAAGAAGGACATTATGGCGGGAAAGGATCATTCGCACACAAAGCTACCGTTGTCGGTGATACCGTTGGTGATCCATATAAAGATACATCAGGACCCTCTATAAATATCCTTATCAAACTTATGGCAATTACTTCTATAGTTTTACTTACTGTTATAGGGAGGTTTTAATATGAAGAGAGTAGGAATTTTATGTGTCGGTAATGATTCTCCTGGTATTAATGCAGCTATACGTTCTGCTGTTGTAAAAGGATTAGATTTAAACATAGAAGTAATGGGAATTAAAGATGGTTTTGAAGGGTTAATTAATGATGAACTTGATGTTCTCTTAAGGCCTGATGTTTCAAATATCTTACATAAAGGTGGAACAATACTTGGTACATCTCTATTTGTTCCCGAAGAAAAAGAATTAGAAATTATCAAACAAAAAGTTGAGCAATATAGTATCTCCACTTTAATTTTACTTGGAGGAAGAATAGCAGCTAAAGCTGCTTTAAATCTAATGAAAAAAGATATACCTTCTATTCTAATCCCGGCAACAATTGATAATGATCTACCCTTTTCTGATTTTTCTATAGGATTTTTTACCGCTGTACAACATGTAACTAACGCACTTGATATTCTTCATTCAACAGCAGAAGCTCATCACAGAGTAATGATTGTAGAAACAATGGGAAAACCAAGTGGTTGGATTGCCACAGTTGGAGGACTTGCTGGTGGTGCTGATTATATTATAACTTCCGTAGAAAAAATAAATTTTGATGAAATGCTTGAAATAATTAAGAAAAGATATGAGGGAAAGAAAAGATTTTCTTTAATAGTAGTTGAAAGTGGCGTTCCAATTCCTGAAGAAATAAAAAAAGAATGTGGCTGTACTAATTTGAACAATTCTTCAGAAATAATTGGTAAATATATAGAAAAAAATCTAAAAGAATCATTAGGAATTGAATGGAGATACACAAATTTAGGATATTTACAAAGAGGTGGCTCGCCTTCTGCAATGGATAGGATCATTGCAACTCAAATGGCTGCACATTCAATGGAAATGGTTAAAGCTGGTAGGAATTATCATGCAATTGGAATTACTGGTTTTTCAATTACAGAGGTCCCATATTCAGAAACTATTATAAATTACAAACCAGCAGAATATTATTTAAAAAATCTTACCAAACTTTTTTATTAAGGTGAAACTATGATAGTATTCCTAACAGATTGGGGTAATTCACATTATGTAGGGATTTGTAAAGGTGTGATAAGACAAATTAGTGATTCTGAAATAATAGACCTGACACATGAAATTACCTCATTTAATGTGAGAGAAGCTATGTATATACTTTCTAGATCTTTCTATCATTTTCCTAAAAATACTGTATTTCTTGCTGTTGTCGATTATGGTGTTGGTGGTAGTAGAAAAGCAATTGCTGCAAAAACCAAAAATTATTATTTTGTAGGCCCTGATAATGGATTATTTACCCTTGTATTTGAAGAAGAACCTCCTTTAGAAATACGAGAGCTGAATAACAAAAAATTTCATTATTTAGATTCAAACACTTTTCATGGAAGAGATATTTTTGCACCAGCTGCAGCCCATATTACAAACGGTAATTTTAAAAAATTAGGGGATTTGCTTCCAAATTATGCAACCATTCCATATATTAAGCCTAAAAAAGATTCAAAATCAATTTTTGGAGAAGTAGCATACATAGATAAATTTGGCAACATTGAAACTAACATCCCTTTTGAATGGCTTAAAGATTTAGATTTTATAAAGATAAAAAATAAAAGAAAATTAATTGAAATTCCAATTGTTAATTTTTATTCAGAAACTGAAACAGGTCAATTGTTGGCACATAATGATAGTACAGGTTTTTTAGAAATAGCTATAAACCAAGGAAATGCTTCAAAAAAATTGAATTTAAATTCCGGTGATCCTCTGGAGTTGATATTATAAAGCTTATTACTGAAAATCTTACTGTAAAAATTGATGACAAAGTAATATTAGATTCAATTTCAGTATCTTTTAATACAGATGAAATCGTATTATTATTAGGCCGCAATGGAAGCGGTAAATCATCTTTTTTAAAATCACTAGCAGGTTTGCAAAATTACAGTGGTAAAATTTTTACATCAAATGGTGAAGACCCATATTTAGTTACTGGTTACGTATTTCAAAATCCTGAAACTCAAATAATTGGAAGCACTGTTTGGGAAGATGTTATTTTTGGGCTTGAAAATATTGGTTTGAATAGACAAGAAATTAAAAAAAGAGCTGAAAAAGCTTTAAAAATTGTTGGACTTTACAACATAAAAGATACTGACCCTTTAAATCTATCAGGAGGGCAAAAACAAAAGCTTGCAATAGCTTCAATTTTATCAATGGAACCTTCGTTTTTACTTCTTGATGAACCCACTGCAATGCTTGACAAACATGATAGAAAAATTATTAAAAATCTTATACATGAACTTAAAAAACTTGATATTGGCATTATTATCGCAACACATCATGTGGATTTGTTTTTAGAAATTTCTGATAGAATAATATTTTTAAGCAATGGAAAAATAATATTTGATGGAAAAATTAATAATTACCTTGATTTTGTAAGAAGGTTCTACAATAAAGAAGGTGACTTTCATGGAACAAGCAAAATTTATTAAAAATATTTTAATGAATTCTAAAGGTATCTCTATTGCTATTGTAGGAGATAATGATAGATTTTTAAAAGATACTATTAAATATATAATCTTAGATATTACCTCTTCTGAAATTGATAAATATCTTTTCGTTGACACTGAAGAATCTCCAAATATTAAAATTGATGATGTAAGAAATATTCAAGATTTTTTATCATTCAGTCCAGATAAAGGAACAAAATTTGCTGTTATATTTAATGCAGAAAAACTTCTACCTGAAGCTGAAAATGCTCTTTTAAAAACTTTAGAAGAACCGCCTGATTATGCAATTATTATTCTTGTAACAACTAATTGGAATGCACTTTTTTCTACAATTAAAAGTAGAGTCTTTAGATTCAACTTAAACATTCCGAATGATTTATTTAAAAACATTGATAATTTCTTTTTAAAAAAACTGATTTGGACTTTCCCTGACAAAGTAGAAGAACTTAAAAACAAGGATTTTAAGGTAATAGAGCTTGATAAACTTCATAAAGAAAAAGATATTTTTAATGTTTTTTATACAATTTATCATTCTATCAAAGATAGTATTGGTGATTTAAAAAAATTAAACAGTATAGCCAATTCGTTTTCTAAAATAAAAGATTTTGATTTTTTAAAAACAATTTCTAAAGTTTCACTTTGGATTGCTGAAGAATTTTCTTATTTTCAAAATGTTGATTATAACTCAATAAAAGACATTGAAAAAATTAGTTCTTCAAAAAAAGCTAATTATAATTATGAATTAACGTATTACTATATTTTATTCAGTTTAAACGATTCTATCAAAAAAGATTAGCATTAATGGTTCTTAAATCCTTTTTTCCTTTCTTTATAAAATCAACAAAGTAATGTATAATCAAAATTAGAAATAATAAAAGGAGGAAAAAACTTGATATCTGCACTAACAGCATTTTTCGAAAATACTGCATTTATGCATTTAACATTTGGAAATTTATTAATGTTTGTAGTAGCAGGCTTGTTAATATATATAGCTATTGAAAAAGATGCTGAGCCCCTATTATTAATTCCCATAGCATTCGGAATAATACTAGCAAATATTCCACCAGACATAACTGGGATTCTAAATCCCCCTTCTAATGGTCATCCAGGTGGTCTTTTATGGTACATTCAACAAGGCTTAAATTTAGGAATCTATCCTCCTTTAATATTCCTCGGACTAGGTGCCTTAACCGATTTTTCATTTATGTTATCAAATCCACTAACTATTTTTTTAGGTGGAGCTGCTCAACTAGGTATTTTCCTTACTTTTATATTTGCAAGATTTTTTGGATTTTCTCTTAAGCAAGCTGCTTCTATTGGAATAATTGGTGGTGCCGATGGGCCCACATCAATTTTTATTTCATCAAAATTCTCTCCTGAATTATTGTCAATAATCGCTATTTCTGCTTACTCATATATTGCACTTATTCCTGTTTTACAACCTATTGTTTCTAAACTTTTAACTACAAAAGAAGAAAGAAAAATTAGAATGAAACCTCCAAGAAAAGTTTCAAAGAAAGAAAAAATTTTATTTCCAATAATTACAACATTAGTCGTTGCTTTTATTGTTCCAAAAGCGCTTCCATTAATTGGAATGTTAATGTTTGGAAATTTGCTAAAAGAATCTGGTGTAGTTAAGAGACTAGTTGAAGCTTCAAGTAGATACATATTAGATACTGTCACTATTCTTCTTTGTGTTTCTGTAGGTTCTACTGCAAGAGCTGATTTATTTTTAACTCCAAAATCTTTACTTATATTTGGTATGGGTGCTTTTGCGTTTATTTCTGCTATTACCTCAGGAATTTTATTTGCAAAATTTCTAAACCTATTTTTAAAAGACAAAATTAATCCTTTGATTGGAGCAGCAGGTGTTTCAGCCGTTCCAGATTCTGCTAGAGTGGCTCAAAGAATTGCACAAGAAGAAGATCCAAGTAATTTCATTTTAATGCATGCAATGAGTCCTAATGTAGCAGGTGTTATTGGCTCAGCTGTAGCTGCTGGAATTTTCTTATCTTTAATTAAGTGAGGTGGAGCTATGCCTAGAAAAAATTATATTGTAAAAATAAATTATAATTGGTGCAAAAGTTGCGGTAATTGTTATCACGTTTGTCCAACTCATACAATTCAACAGGGTGAATTAAATAAACCAATTGTTATAGATCATTCTACATGTATTGGTTGTCTTTTGTGTGAAAATCTATGTCCTGATTTTGCAATTGACATTGTTGAAAATGTAGTTTCAAAAGAAGGTGAAAAAAATGAATAATAAGAAAAAAATTGTCTTTTGGCAAGGAAATGAAGCAGCAGCATATGGGGCAATCAAAGCAGGATGTAGATTTTATGCAGGATATCCTATCACTCCTTCATCTGAAATTGCTGAAACAATGGCTCGTGAACTTCCTAAGTATGGTGGGGTGTTTATTCAAATGGAAGATGAAATTGCAAGCGCTGCTGCAATCATTGGTGCTTCACTTGCCGGAGTTAAGTCTATGACTGCTACTAGTGGTCCCGGGTTCAGCTTAATGCAAGAAGCTCTTGGATACGCTATAATGACTGAAACTCCATGTGTTTTTGTTAACGTAATGAGAGGAGGACCGTCAACTGGACTTCCTACTAAACCTGCTCAAGGTGATATTATGCAAGCTAGATGGGGAACCCATGGTGATCATGCAATTATAGCACTTTATCCATCTACGGTCGAAGAAGTTTATAGATACATTATTCATGCTTTTAATCTTTCTGAAATTTATCGTACACCAGTAATTTTTTTAATGGATGAAACCCTAGGACATATGAGAGAAACTTTTGAATTGCCACCAGATGAAGAAATAGAAGTTATAAAAAGAATATCTGAAAAAGATCTTGAAGAAGAAGAAATATTTGTCCCATATGCTGAAAGTGAATATGCTGAACCAACTCCTAATGCATTAATTGAAATGGGAAAAACTCGTTTTCATGTATCAGGACTTGTCCACGATGAATCAGGTTTTCCAAACGCAAATTACGAAACAGCTGAAAAATTAATTAAAAGATTAACTAATAAAATAAGGCTTCATATTGACGAAATTTCAATTTATGATGAATATTTAACTGAAGATGCAGATGTATTAGTAATTGCATACGGTGTTGTTGCTAGAAGTGCAAAAGAAGCTGTTAAAATTGCAAGACAGGATAGAATGAAAGTTGGATTATTCAAGCCAATAACAATCTGGCCAATACCAGTTCATGAATTGAAAAAAAGATTATCTAAAGTTGAAGCAATTGTGATTCCTGAAATGAACCTTGGACAATATGGAAGAGAAATTTTAAAATTAGTTAAACCAGGAACTAAAGTTAAATTTATCAACAAAGTTGGTGGTGAATTAATTACACCAGAAGAAATACTAGATGGTATTAATGAAGTTTTAACAGAAGGATTTGATTTCTAATGGATTGGGATGAAATTTTAAAAGAATTGCAAAATGAAACAGAAGACTCATGCCCAGAATGTGTTCAATGTGGTTATTGCTGCAAACATACGCCTTGTTATTATGGCAAATGGGATAGTGATAAAAGTAAATGTATATACTTAACGGAAAATAATCTTTGTGGAATATATGATAAGATAGTAGAGCTGGAAAAAGACAAACCTAAATCTGAAAGAATGTTTGGATCAGGATGTTGCTTAAATTTTATGAATCCCGATAGATTAAAGAAATTACAAAATAAAAAATAAAGAGGAGCAAATTTGCTCCTCTTTTTTTGGCGGGGACGACGGGATTTGAACCCGCGGCCACCGGTGTGACAGACCGGCGTGATAACCAGGCTTCACCACGTCCCCGACTCTTTAAACAAATCGTCAGCAACCGATATATATTGTGCCACAATTTCAACAACTTGTCAATACTTTACAAGTTTAAAAATTGGAAATTTTTATTTATCTATACTTACTAATTCGTTAATTTTTCCTTTATCGTGCATACTTTTTGCAATATAGAGAAATGGAGTATCGGCTGCTGCAACAATCCATTTGAAAATATACGTAGTCCAAAGGATACTCCAAAAAATATCCAACTCAAATACTCCCCAGAATGCAATAAAACAAAATACAATACTATCTATTAATTGAGATATCATAGTTGAAAAATTATTTCTCATCCAAAGGAATTTCTTTTGAGGAAATTTGTTTTTCCACATATGATACGCCCAAATATCATGAAGCTGAGAAAGCCAATATGCTGTAAGTGAAGCAATTACAATCCTTGGCATGAATGAAAAAATAGTTGTCAAAGCTTCCTGAGAAAAATCAGATGCATCGGGTTTAAACATTAAAGCAAGTTGCATTAAAATAGTCATTGTTATTAAACTAATAAATCCTACAACTACAGCTTTTCGTGCTTCTTTTTTTCCATGATTTTCTGAAAGTATGTCAGTTACTAAAAAAGTTGTTCCATATACTATATTTCCCAATGTTGCAACAAAACCAAAAAGTTCAACTGTTTTAACTACCTGGATATTTGCTACAATTGCTGCTATAGCCGTCCAAATATACAGACCTGTTTTTCCAAAAAACCTATAAAATAGCAAAATACCAACAAAATTCACTATCATCAAGACGAACCACAAAACTTCGTTAGGCAAATCTCTCACCTCCGACTTTTAATATAAAAAATTAAAAAAAAGCTACTGCAATTATAGCAGTAGCTTTGTAAAAATTCAACAAATTTATTTTAAAACTTCTATTCCAAATCCAGCCATTCCAAGGCCCACATGAGTTGAAATAACTTTACCTGTATTTGAATATTCAAAAATCTCAACATCATATCTCTCTTTAATTAGTTTTAACATTTCATCAATATCTTCTTTTGCATTACAATGAACACCTATTAAACCTATTTTCTGCCCTATTTTTATTCCTTCTTCTTCCATTTTTCTTAAAATCATACTATATGCTTTTTTTGCGCCCCTTGCCTTATCAAATGGAATCATTTCCCCTTCTTCATTAATAT
Organism: Thermosipho sp. (in: thermotogales); assembly: GCA_030153605.1. Lineage (GTDB taxonomy): Bacteria > Thermotogota > Thermotogae > Thermotogales > Fervidobacteriaceae > Thermosipho_A. Next base: position 9,427 of record JASKLO010000013.1, on the reverse strand, counting down.
AGATTCCAACTTTCAATTTCAAAAGATTACCTACAAATCCTGAAACCTTATTAATTCTTCCACCTTTCACTAAGAAATCAAAATCTGAAACAAAGAAAATAGCATGAAATCTTTTATTTTCTCTAGCTTTTTGTACTTCTTCAACAACTTCGTCCAATTCTAACCCCTTATCCAAAAGTTCTCTAGCATATCTTGCAACAAAAGGAATAATTGCTGATGCTAATTTTGTGTCAACTACTCTAATTGGAAAATCAAATTCAGATGCAGCAAGATTAGCTGAATTAAAAGTCCCAGACATTTTAGAAGAGATTGTTAGAACTAAAATACTATCATAACCTTCATTGATAAATTTTGTATAAGCATTTTTAAAATCTGCAACCGATGGCTGAGAAGTGGTTGGCAATTTTTCAGCTTTAACTAGCCTATCATAGTAATCCATTAACTCATTTACATCTCTTGTATCAGGTTCAGTTTTGCCGTTTTCCCACACAATGTACAATGGGACAATGTCAATATCATATTTTTCCAACCAAGAAACTGGAATATCTGAAGTACTATCTACAATAATTTTTGTCTTCCCCATTTTATCCCTCCTCAGAATCTATAATCATGCTGTATAATTCTTTCAAAGATTTTATTTTTATAATACCTTCACCATTTATACTATCATAAGGTATAATTATTTTTTCATAACCTGCTTTTTTAGCATTTTCTATTCTTTTCTTGAGATTAGGAACCTTTCTTACACTACCATCTAGTCCTACTTCCCCTATCAAAACTATTTTTCCTAAAAACTTATTAAAAAGGGAAGACAAAATTGAAGAGGCAATAGCTAAATCACAAGCAGGATCTGTAATTTTTAATCCACCGGATACATTTACATAAATATCATGAGAATCAATAGGTAAATTCAGATGCTTAGAAATTACAGCTGCCAAAATAATTATTTTTCTTACATCAATCCCATGACTTATTCTTCTTGCAGTTGCTATTCTATCCCTTGAAACCAAACTTTGTACTTGAATTAAAATTGGACGAGTTCCTTCAAACAATGAAGTAACAACGTTTCCCGGCATATTACTTTCTTCAACAAAAATCATGTCTTTTAATTCTTTTAAACCTGTACTCAACATTTGAAAAACAGCTATTTCTCCACTAGGTCCAAACCTGTTTTTCAAAACTCTTAATATTCTTAAATCTGTTGTTCTTTCCCCTTCAAAATATATTACAGTATCTACAATATGTTCAACCAATTTTGGCCCAGCTATATTTCCTTCTTTATTAACATGGGCAATTAATAAAGTAGGTACACCTGTTTCTTTGGAAAATCTTCTAATTTTCTCAACTACCGTTCGGATCTGTAATACTCCACCTGGAACACCGTCAACCGAATTAGAATAAATTGTTTGAATAGAATCAAAAATTACAAAAACAGGATTCTGCTTTCTTATTGTTATTAACAAACTTTCAATTTCATTTTCTGTTGTTATATAAATATTTTTTTTACTAATATTCAAGCGATTTGAACGAATTCCAATTTGAGAAACACTTTCCTCGCCAGTTACATAAAGGACTTTACCATATGAAGAAAGTTTATCACTTAATTGCAAAGCCAGAGTACTTTTCCCAACTCCTGGTTCACCACCAAGAAGAATTACTTGTCCTGAAACTATACCTCCACCAAGTAACGTGTCAAGTTCTTCATATTTAGTTGACAAACGTTTTTTATCTTCAATTTTTGAAACCTCATCTAACAAAAGAACAGCAGAACGCTGTTCTTTGGTTGTACTAATACCATCTTCTATTTTTATTTCTTTTGCAGTATCCCACTCAGAACAAACAGGACATTTTCCAAACCATTTTGGAGATTCATATCCACAGTTATCACAAATGTAAAAAGTTTTCTTTTTACTCATTACTCACCTTTATTTTTTTATTTTTCTTTTTCTTAAATACAATTTTTCCATTTTGGTAAGTACACTCAATAGTGTCTCCTGTTTCAAATCTTCCTCTCAACAGTTCTTCTGCTAAAGGATCTTCGATGTATTTTTGAATCGCCCTTTTTAAAGGTCTAGCACCAAATGAAGGATCATAACCTTCCTGAACCAAGAAACTTTTTGCAGATTTTGAAAGGACAAGTTTTATTTCTTTTTCAGCTAGTCTTGCTCTTATATCTCTAAGAAGGATATCTATAATTTGTTTTATGTGCTCTTCATTTAATTTATGGAACACAACTATTTCATCTATTCTATTCAAAAACTCTGGTCTAAAAACTTTTTTAACTTCGTCTAAAACCTTTTCCTTCATTTCTTTAAAGTCTACTTCTTCGGAAGAATCTTCAACAAACCCTAATGTCTTTTTACTAGATACAATTTGTGAACCACCTATATTACTTGTCATTATTATTATTGTATTTCTAAAGTCTACAACATGACCTTGTGAATCTGTTAATCTTCCATCATCCATTATTTGAAGCAACAAATTAAAAACATCCGGATGTGCTTTTTCAATTTCATCAAACAAAATTACTGAAAATGGTCTTCTTCTAACTTTTTCGGTTAAAGTACCTCCCTCTTCATAGCCAACATATCCAGGAGGTGCACCGATTAATCTTGAGACTGAGAATTTCTCCATATATTCACTCATATCAAATCTAATTAGTGCCTTTTCATCACCAAATAAATATTCAGCTAATGTTTTTGCAAGTTCAGTTTTTCCAACACCTGTTGGTCCAAGGAACAAAAATACACCTACAGGTCTTTTTGGATCTTTTAAACCACTTCTTGCTCTTCTAATCGATCTAGCAATAGCTTTTACAGCTTCTTCTTGTCCAACTACTCTATTGTGTAAAGCACTTTCAAGTTTTAAGAGTTTTTCGCTTTCGCCTTCTTCAAGTTTCTTCAATGGTATACCTGTCCAATTTGATACAACTTCTTCTATTTCAGGGACATCTACAACTACAATGCTAGATTCAACATTTTCGCGCCATTTTTTATATTTTAACGCAAATTCTTCCTTCATCCTTGTTTCTTTTTCTTTAAGTAAAGCTGCTTTTTCATAATCCTGATTTGCAACGGCCAATTCTTTTTCAATTTTTACATTTTCAATTTCCATTTTAAACAATTGTAAATCAGAAGGCATAACAAACGCCTTCAATCTAGCTCTTGCACCTGCTTCATCAATAACATCAATTGCTTTATCAGGTAGAAAATGGTCGGTAATATATCTTTGTGAAAGATAAACTGCTGCTTCTAAAGCTTTTTCAGAGTATTTTACTCTATGATGTACTTCATATTTATGCTTCAAACCTTTTAAAATATCCAAAGTCATTTCTGTGGAGGGTTCTTGAACATATATTTTTTGAAATCTTCTTTCAAGAGCAGCGTCTTTTTCAATGTATTGTCTATATTCATCTGGGGTAGTTGAACCAATACATTTAATTTCACCACGTGCAAGTGAAGGTTTTAAAATATTAGCTGCATCAACTGCACCTTCTGCAGAACCAGCACCAACTATCATATGGATTTCGTCAATGAAAAGTATAATATCTTTTTCTTTTCTCAAAATCTGTAGCAATTTTTTCATTCTTTTTTCAAATTCACCACGATACTTTGTTCCTGCTACTAAAGCAGCAACATCTAAAGAAAATATAGTCTTTCCTTTCAAAGGTTCTGGAACTTCACCAGCTACAATTCTTTGAGCAAGACCTTCAACAATTGCAGATTTACCAACTCCAGGATCACCAATTAAAACTGGATTGTTTTTCTTTCTTCTTACTAGTACTTGCATTACCCTTTCAATTTCTGCCTCACGACCTATAACAGGGTCAAGTTCACCCTTTAATGCCAATTCTGTTAAATTTATCCCAAAACCTTCTAATTGTCTTGTTCTTGTTGAAATTTCATTACTTGTTTCTTCGTATATTCCTTCTTCAGGCATTGTTCCTGCCAACTCCCTTCTTAACTGTTGCAAGTCCACACCAATTTTCTTTAATATATGAACTGCTATACCTTCTCCTTCTCTCAAAATTCCCAATAAAAGATGTTCAGGCTCTATCTTTTCTTCACCTAATCTTTTGGCTTCTTCATATGCAAGTTCTGTAACCCTTTTTGCACGAGGAGTCATTTGCGGGGACATAATGAATCCACGCATACCCATGCCTACAATTGAAATTATTTCATTTCTAATTCTAGAATAATTTATCCCATGATTTTCTAAAATTGCTTTTAAGCTAACATCATTCAATTTTAAAATTGCGAGAAGAATATGCTCAGTACCTACATAAGAATGTCCTAATTCTTTTGCTTCCTCCTGAGCATTAACAAAAACCTCTGCGGACCTCTCAGAAAACTTATCGAACATCATTTCACCACCCTTTCTGTCCGCTGCTCAGTCTTATTCTATTATACCTCATATACTTTAATTTATCAATTTTTATTAGTTTAAAATAATTTTTTCAATAAATTCTTTATTGAAATCAAAGTCATAATCTGAAAAAATTGATTTACCCAAAATTATTACTTCTCCAGATCCAATTTTAACTCTTACACCTAAAATTACCCTATCGACTGGGATAGCATCATTATTACCATCCTTATCTTCGGTCGAAGCAGTTTTGGATTCAAGTAAAATTTCTGCGTTTTTATCGTTAACGATTAAAGAGCATGGACTATACATTCTGATTCCATCAACAAGGATTTTATAATTTGCACCATAATTATTTACTTCATCAATTACTTGATCATCGTTAAACCTAACATCAATACCCAAGTTTTCTAAAATTTTATTCATATCTTTTGTATTTCCACCATCTGAATAATCGCTTTTGCTGGTTAAAATAAGTTTCCCACCTTTATTTACATAATCAACAATATTTGAAATTTCTTGTTCTGAAAAATCTTTCCCGTTTTGTATAATTAAAACTCTACAATCTAAAACATCAATTTTTTTTAAATACTCAACTTTTAGACCTTTTTCTTTAATAAATTGTTCAAATTTCACAAGTTTGTCTGGTCCATAATCATTGAGATGTCCTACATCAACACAAACCTTATTTGTCAAAGGTTTTGATACTTCTTTTAATTTAAAGAAACTTTTAATTTCATCAATTTCAACTATTTTTCCATTGATTTTTTCTTTATAAACTTCTAAATATTTTTCATCGCTACCAGGAATGATTATAATTTCTCCTGTAAATTCATTTAAAGCTTTCAATTCTTGTGGCAATAGATCTTTTGAAAATTCAAAACCTCCTTCTTTAGGAGTTGGAATTATTATAATGTCTACATTTTCAAAGTTGTTTAACATTCTTTTTGAATATAAAACTTTATAACCTTCCTTTTCAAAAAGTGGAGATAAAGATTTTAAATAATCAATATGATCATTTTCATGTAGAACATCAACAAGAACAGTTTTTCCTGATTTTTTCTCAACATTGAATACAAATGATTGAACTAGTATATTATCAATATAAAACTTTACAACATGCTCTCCTTCATTCAAATCTGAAATTTCAATATTTTTTTGCTTTTTTTCAAATGGTTTAAATGATATTTCTTCCTTTTTAATTTCTCTTTCGTTGTCTAAAACTTTAAATTCAACATTAACATATTCGTCTGAGACATTATATATTTCATAGAAAATACCGACATTCTCTCCTGAAAATAGTTTTGCTCTATTTTTTCTAACATTATTTACAAAAACTTTTGAATTTGCCTGGAACCAGATTGGCGAAGTTACAATCTCGTTTGTATCTTGTTGTTTAGCATATATAAAATACCATTCATACCCATCAGGTATTGAAACTTCTATATCAGTTGCAAATTTACTCGCATTTGGTTTAAATTCAACAACTGTACCACTTTGAGAATAAAGCACAAAATAAGTGAGAACATCACTATCTTCATATTCAAAATGAAGTATAGCTGTTGATGGAACATCATTAACAATATCTCCCATTATGTAGTCTTTATATGAAAAATCAACTTTTACATTCTTATCTTCTGTACCAAAAGTATGTCTCTTCCAAAGAGCGTCCATAATGTCTTCATAAGTTAAGTTATTTGCAATAATCCCTGTTCTTGCTTCATTTGCACTTCCCCAGTTGGGTTTGTGATTATCTTGACCAACAGTTGCACCAAGATGCCATCCTTTATTTAAAGCAACAAAATAATTCCCAAACATTTCTTCGCTAATTACATCCCCCAATGCCCAATTTCCATTACCAACTTCAATTAAATTCATATATAAATCCGCTTCTGGATAATATTCAAAATCATTAAATGTCCCAAAAGTTTTAATTGGATGGTTAAACTGCCCCAATTTTTTTTGTTCAATCAACCATTTAAAAAAACCATCTAAAGAACCATCAATATTTCTCGAAATCCACTCTATTGATTCATATACATTAATATGACCAATTCCTGCTGTCCATTCAAAACCTTGCAATGCTACAAATTTACCAGGTATTGTTGCATTTTCAGCAGCTATTTTTGTTAGATAAGGTTTTTCTTTTCCATCAATTAATTGTGTAAAGTAATAAGCATGATCAGTTATAGCTTGAACATCCACATAATTTTTTGCATAATTATATGCATCTTCTGGAAATAAACTTCCATCAGAATAAGAAGTATGAGCATGTAAATTCCCATAATAAATATTGGGAAATGCTAAAAATACTCCTAATAATATAATTGAAATTATTAAAACTTTTTTCATATATTCCCCTCCCTTTATTTTCACATATCTTATAATTATACTACATTTTAAAAAGGACGTTAAATTTAAATTTCATATATGATAAAATATTTTGAGGTGATAAACATGAAATGGATACAATTAAGCATTTACGGTGTAGTCCAAGGAGTTGGTTTTAGATATTTTGTAAAAAACAAAGCCAAACTCCTCGGTATTAAAGGTTATGTAAAAAATGAATTTGATGGTTCTGTAACTGTAATTGCTGGAGGTAATGAAAGTCAGCTAGAATCCTTAAAAGAATATATAAAGACCGGTAACGGGTATAGTTTGGTTTATAAAATGTTCGAAAAAGAACTTCCACCTCAAACATTTGAAGATTTTTTCATCCTTTACTAAAGCGAGGGGAAAAGTATGTGGTTAATTTTAAGTGACTCACATGATAACATGAACAAAGCACGTGAAATAGAAAAAATTATAAATAAATATTCTGTTGAAGTTGTCTTTCACTGTGGAGATTTTGTGGCACCATTTATTCTTCCTTATTTTATTAAAGACAATTTAGAATTCTATGGAGTGTTTGGTAATAATGATGGAGAAAAGCTTCTGTTAGCAAATAAATCAAAAGGAAAAATCAAAGTAGGCCCGCGGGATTTTATAATAAATAATTTTAGAATTCTAATGATGCATGAACCTTTTGCATTAGAAGCCGCGAAGAATAGTAATTTATATGATTTTATATTCTTTGGGCATACCCATGAAATTTATACAGAGAAAACCGAAAAATCTTTAATAATAAATCCTGGAGAATCTTCAGGTTGGCTCACTGGAAAAGCAAGTATTGTACTTTTAGAACCTGAAAATAAAACATGGGAAATTTTATATTTGTGAGGGAAAATTTAATGTGTAGAATGATCGGATTTTCTTTTCAGAGAGATTCTTCAATAAACAATTTATTTAAATCATTACAAGACATGTCAAAAAATGGATTAAAAAGCCCACACCCACATGGCTTTGGAATTTATGCCCTAAACGAAAAAAACGAAGTTTTATTTCATAAATTTGAAGAACCTATTTATGAAAAAGAAATTTCTTTCCCGAATTTAAAGATTGGAATAATTCATGCGAGAAAAGCTTCTCCAAACTTTCCCATAGGGTTTCTTCAAATTCATCCTTTTGTAGATGATAAAGGAACAGCATTTTGTCACAATGGAACAATTTTTACATTAAAAAGAAATAATATTTTTAAAAGTGACAGCTATGATTATTTTTACAAAATAAAAGATTTTAATACAATAGATGAACTTTCTAAGAAGCTAAAACAGTTTATTCAAGAAAACGAATTTACTGGAATTAATTTTTTGATGTTAAAAAACAATAAATTGTATGCATTTTGCTATTATAATAAAGATCCTGAATACTACACAATGTGGCATTCAGAAAATATTGTATCTTCAGAAAGCCTTGGTTTAAATTTTAAAATGGTAAAAAGAGGAGAACTTTTAATTTTTGATAATGGAAAATTAATTTTTAAAGACAAAGTTATTTAAATTGAAATTAAGTGGTATAATTAACTAAATCAATATTAGGAGGTGAAACAAGGATGAATAGTGAAAGTTACCCTAGTAGTTATTCAGATGAACCTTTACCACGACCACCGTAGCAAATAAGAAAAAGGAGGTAAAATTATGGTAAAATTTTATACTACAAAAGATAACAAAATAGTGGAAATTGAGAAATTTGTTCCTAATTCTTTAATTAAAGTTGTTGATCCTTCCGCAGATGAAATTCATATGCTCTCCAGCCTTTTACAATTTGACCCAGATTTTATTTATGACTCACTTGATGATGATGAAAGAGCACGTATTGAAGTTGATGATGATGTGATATTAATTATCTTAAAAATTCCAAAAAAATTTAATGGTGATTCAAAAATTCCTTATAGAACAGTTTCAATGGGTTTAATTATAGGAAAAAACTATACTATAATTTCGACTCGAGAACCAATCGAATTTATCGATCACATGATAGAAAATAACAAATTTGATTTAACAAAAAGAAGTAGAATGGTTTTCCAATTGTTCCTATTAAATGCAAAAATTTTCTTAGGCTACTTAAAGGAAGTTAATAAAACTATAAGTATAATTGAAGAAGAATTACATAGATCTATGAAAAATAAAGAATTAGAAGAAATGATGTACCTTGAAAAAAGTCTTGTATACTTTACAACCTCACTGAGATCAAACGAAATAATGATGGAAAAACTTTTGAGAGGGAACATATTAAAAATATATGAAGAAGATAGAGATGTATTAGAGGATGCTATAATTGAAAATAGGCAAGCAATAGAAGTTTCAAATATATACAGTGATATATTAGCTGGTATGATGGATTCGTATGCTTCTGTTATTTCTAATAATTTAAACATAGTTATGAAGATTTTAACTGTTGTCACAATCTTAATGCAGATACCAACTATTATTACAAGCTTTTATGGAATGAACGTAGCTTTACCTTTACAAAATAATCCTTTGGCTTACTTACATGTAATAATATGGTCTATTGGTACAATCGTCTTAACTTTGGTGTGGTTCAAGAGAAAAAAATGGTTATAACATATAAAAAATTCCCCCAGATTGGACTTACCCCCGAAAGTGAAACGGATAAAAAAATAACTATACACTTTTCAAACAACATGGTTTCGGTATTCCACCGGAGCCATGTTTTTTAACCT
>JASKLO010000012.1 GCA_030153605.1 Thermosipho sp. (in: thermotogales) | reverse complement strand
TCTTTTTAAAGATAAAAGGGAAAGAATAATATTTTCAAAAAATTAAGAAAAAACAAATTTCAGGAGGCTAATTAAAAATATTTCTTTGAAGAGGAGGAACGATTACTCATCACAGAGGGGTTAATTTACCCGGTGTAGATTTATCTATTTCACCAATCACAGAAAAAGATAAAAAGTTTATTCAACTAGCCATAGAAGAAAACATTGATTATATAGCTCTCTCCTTTGTTAGAAAACCATCTGATGTAAAACTAGCAAAATCTTTAAGTAACGGCATACCAATTATTGCAAAAATAGAAACTGCTCAAGCTCTTAATAATCTTGAAGATATTGTAAAGGAAGCAGATGGTGTAATGGTTGCCAGAGGAGATTTGGGAGTGGAAATTCCTTTAGCTCAGGTGCCTATAGCCCAAAAAGAAATTATTAAAATTGCAAATAGATATGCCAAACCAGTTATTACCGCTACTCAAATGTTAGAAACAATGATAAATAATGAAACTCCAACCCGCGCTGAAGTTTCAGATATAGCTAATGCAATTATGGATGGAACAGATGCTATTATGCTATCTGCTGAAACATCAATAGGAAAGCATCCTTTAGAAGCTGTAAAAGTTATGAATGAAGTAGCAATCAATACCGAAGAATATTTTCACAAACATAATATTAGTAACTTAATTATTAAAAATTTATATTCAGTTGAAAATACTGAAGATGCTGTTTCTCTTGCTGCATTTGAGTTATCAAAAAGTGTAAATGCAAGATTAATCATTACACCAACAAGCACAGGAAAAACCGCTATTAATGTGGCAAGATTCAGGCCAAATATACCAATACTTGCTCCTACTCCATACGAAACCACTTATTATAGATTATCTTTAGTTTGGGGAGTTATTCCCGTAAAGATTAATCCAACTCTTACTACAGACGAAATGATTTTAGAAGTTATGAAAATTTCTAAAGAACTTGGTTTAGTAAAATCTCACGAAAAGGTAATTATTACTGCAGGTATTCCTTGGGGAAAACCTGGTACAACTAATACTGTTCAAGTTCATGAAATAATTTAAGTAAAACCTTAAACAAAAAATAATATAAATTTTATATTTTTAAATGCCACTAGTGTTGACAAGCAAACTTTTTATGTTATCATTTAATATGGTGTTATGGCCCCATAGGATAACGGCTAGTCCATCGGATTCTCAGTCCGAAGGTCGGGGTTCGATTCCCCGTGGGGCTGCCAGCGAGCCCCAGTAGTTCAACGGATAGAACGGCGGATTCCTAATCCGCAAATGGAGGTTCGATTCCTCCCTGGGGCACCATGAATGGGCCGTTAGCTCAACAGGTAGAGCACCTGACTCTTAATCAGGGGGCTGTGGGTTCGAGTCCCACACGGCCCACCAGATTAATAAATAATTTAAAAAGTGGAAGCGCCCGCTTCCCACCCTCAGCCATAAGGCAAAAGGGTTAATAAATATTTTTAAAGATAATATTGGCGGGCGCTTGCTCGCCAAATTTTTTATATTGGGAGGGGAGAATTATCGACAAAATAATTAAAAATGAGGAAATTAGAGCACCCGAAGTAAGGGTTGTTGATGAAAACGGAAAGCAAATTGGAATTATGCCAACGAACAAAGCTCTAGATTTGGCATATTCCAAAAGGCTTGATCTCATTTTAGTGGCACCTAATGCAAATCCACCAGTAGCTAAAATAATGGATTACGGTAAATATAAATATGAAATTGCCAAACGTGAGAAAAAAGCTAAAAAGAATCAAAAAGTAATAGAAGTAAAGCAAATGAAGTTTAGAATAAAAATTGACGAACACGATTATCAAACAAAAGTAAGGCATATAAAAAGATTTCTTGAAGACGGGAATAAAGTCAGGGTTGTAATAATGTTTAGAGGAAGAGAACTAGCTTTTGCGGATAAAGGTAAAGAAATATTGGAAAGAGTAATTTCTGATTTAAAAGATATTGCTGTTGTTGAAAAACCACCCAAACTTGAAGGAAGAGATATGTGGATGATGTTAAAACCTAAGAATTGAGGAGGGAAAGTATGGCTAAGAACAAGATGAAGACACACAAAACAGCCGCTAAGAGATTTAAAATCACGAAAACCGGCAAGATAATCAGAAGAAAAGCATTTGCTTGGCACAAAACCGGAAAAAAGAGAAGATCCACACTTAGAAAATTGAGACTTGAGGCTGAGGTTAAACCCGCCGACAAAAAAAGAATTTTAAGAGTACTTGGAAAAAGATAAGAGAAGGGAGGAATTTAAATGCGCGTAAAAAATGCAGTCAATGCCAAGAAAAAAAGAAAAAAGATTTTAAAAGCAGTTAAAGGATACAGAGGTGCATTAAGCAGAAGATACAGACTTGCAAAACAAGCATACATAAAAGCAAAAAAACACGCATACGTAGGCAGAAAACTTAAAAAGAGAAATTTCAGAAAACTCTGGATTACAAGAATAAATATTGCTGCTAGAAATGAAGGTTTAAAATACAATGAATTGATTCACGGATTGAAGGTTGCAGGCGTTTCAATTAACAGGAAAATGCTTGCGGAACTTGCAGTTAATGATCCTGAAACTTTTAAAGAATATGTTAATATTGCCAAGGAGGCAATTAGCAAATAAAGAACTCACATTCCTGGATCCCCACCTCGGTGCCTAAAAAGGTCGGTGGGTCAGAAAGGAATGGAGGTTCAAACCAAATAGGAGGTGTTAAAGTGCCAGTAGTTTCAATGAAACAACTTTTAGAAGCAGGGGTCCATTTTGGACATAGAACCCATAGATGGAACCCAAAAATGAAGGATTACATTTTTGGTGCAAGAAAAGGTATTTACATAATTGATTTGCAAAAAACATCAAAATTATTGGACGAGGCTTATAACTTTGTTAGAGAAAAAGCAGCAGAGGGTGGAACAATATTATTTGTGGGAACAAAAAAACAAGCTCAACAAGTAATTAAACAAGAAGCAGAAAGATGTGGAGCATTTTACGTAAACCACAGATGGCTTGGTGGATTATTGACTAACTTTAAAACTATCAGGCAAAGAATCGATAGGCTAATTGAACTTGAAGAAATGGAAGCTAACGGGGAATTTGAAAAGCTTCCTAAAAAAGAACAGAGTAGATTAAAAAGAATCTTAGAGAAACTCAGAAAAAATCTTGGCGGTTTGAAAAACATGGATAGAATTCCTGATGTAATTTATATTGTAGACCCCAAGAAGGAAAGAAACGCTGTTTACGAAGCTAACCTTTTAAAAATACCAACTGTCGGTATTGTTGATACAAATTGTGATCCCGACGAAATTGATTACATCATTCCTGGAAATGACGATGCTATAAGAGCAATTCAGCTTATTACCTCAAAAATTGCAGATGCTTATCTTGAAGGTAAAGAAGGAGTAGCTTTCTCTCAAGAAGAAGTAGAAGAACAAAAAGAAAATAAAGAAATAAAAGAAGAAGAGGAACTTTTTGAAATAGAAGACTCAGAAGAAGAGGAAGAAATTTAATATAAGCCCCCAATTTGGGGGCTTTTTTGGAGGTTATTTAGATGTTTATAGCATTTGAAGGATTAGATGGATGTGGAAAAAGCACCCAATTAGAACTCTTATTCAATTATTTAAAAGGCTTAAATAAAAAAGTTATAAAAGTTAGAGAACCTGGTGGAACAGATGTTGGAGAAAAAATTCGCTCAATACTACTTAACAAGGACCTGCACATAATTGATAGGTCAGAATTATTATTGTTTCTAGCCTCAAGAGCTCAGTTGGTTGAAGAAATAATAAAACCGGCCTTAAAAGATGGGTATTTTGTGCTTGCTGATAGATTTGCCGATTCTAGTGTTGCATATCAGGGTGGTGCAAGAAATTTAGGAATTGAAACTGTCGATTTTCTTAATAAGTTTGCTACAAATAATGTCTTTCCTGATCTAGTTTTTTTCATCGATATTTCAGTTGAACTTGCACTAAAAAGATTGAGCAAGAAAGACAAAGACAGATTAGAAAAGGAAGGAAAAGATTTTCTAGAAAAAGTAAGAAAATCTTATTTGGAAATTGCTAAAAAAAGACAAAATTTCATCATCATTAACGGTGAAAGAAGCGTAGAAGAAATTTTTTCAGATATTAAGAAAATTATTGATAGTTACATTATATCTAAATAATATTTAATAAAATATCCATCCTTTTCTTGCCAGAAAATCAATTTAGAATTAATCTTTATGCCTAAAAATTTTTGTATAAAATCCCCAAGATCTAGAAAAATTTTAATATTATAACTCCTTTGTTTATCTAAGTAGTTATAAGCAGCTAAATCCATCAATCTTTGTATTTTAGCCTTTTTAGAATAGGTCTCCTTGTCAATATTGCTGACAACGAAAAACTGCTCAAATTCATAAAAGTAAACTTTATTTTCATCATTGATGTCAATAATCCACTGACCTTCATTTGCATCATATCTTCCAGAATATTTCTTTATTGTATTCTCTATTTCATTTAAACCATCAGAAAGTTTAAATAAGAATGCAACCGACAAATTTGTTGCCGAATCGTCAATATCCCCGACAATATAGAATGTGGAAGTAGCATTATTTATAATTGAAGACGTTAAATCATACAATTTTTCTAAACTAGTGCTATCCGAAGTTACCGTCCACTGCTCAAACATTTTCATAATATCCAAACTATCTGTTATATTTATACCTGCAAAGTAATTACCTAAAACCGGTACCTTTTCCATTAAATCTTCAGTTGGAGAGCTTATTGGTTTTTCTTCTTTATTTGTCTTTTGAATAAAGCTTATTTTTAACACGGAATTCTCAATAAAACCTGAAAATTTTATATACTCAGTAAAAACATCTTCCTCATATATATCTAAAGGAAAGTTTAACTTTATCGCATCTCCTTTTGAATAACCAGAAATCCAAGTCTTTTCATCAAATGCTAAGCTCTCATATAAATCTTTAAATTTAGTCTTAAATTGTAGATTTGGTGAATTAAAAACATTTACAATATACTCAAGAGCGGTTTTACTACCTGCCAAAATTAAATAATTATTTAAACTCCTTGAAAATATAGAATCACCTAATATATATATATTTCCTTCGGTTTTCAAATCATATCCTAGTAAAACTGAAAAATATTTAACAACTTTTTCTGATTCATTTGTTTCGAAAATTAATGCTGAATCCTTTGATAAAGTTTTTAAAATATCAATATAGTAATTAATATCTAAAGAAATTAAATTTTCTGCTGAAAGTTCTATGCCTTTTGCTAAAAATAAAACATCACTTGAAAGTGCAGATAAAAATATTTCTTTATTAGTTCCATTTTTGTAATCAATATCTTCTAAATACCTTAAAAAGTATGATTCAAAAGAAAGCCCTTCATTATTTAAAATAAACTTAGCAAAAGGAACCTCTTTTAATTCCTTATACCAATATCCGTTATTATTAAATCTAATAAAAATATCATAATCATATGGTACAAAATTTAAAATATTTGGCAAAGCTAAACCCCATAATAAAAGTAAAGAGATAATAATGATATGCTTTTTCAAGACAATTCCTCCCATGCTTTGTTTACAACCTCTTCTACCTTATTAAATATATTTTCATCATTACAACTTTCATTAAATAATTCCAGAAAAAATTCTATATTTCCATCAGTACCTTTTATTTTCGAAAAATCCAAATTCTTTGGACATAGCCCTATTTCAATAGCATTTTTAATTATATCATATAAAACTTTTTTGTGTACTTCTTTCGTTCTTACAATTCCGCCTTTTCCAACATTTTCTCTTCCGGCTTCAAATTGTGGTTTCACTAAAACTATGGCCACACCTTTTGGCTTGAGAATTCTTTTGATTGTGGAAAAAATATTTTTTAATGAAATAAATGAAACATCGCAGACAACTAAATCAACTTTTTCTTCAAGTTCCAAATCTCTCGCGTTTGTTCTTTCCATAACCACTACTTTAGGATCATTTCTAATTTTCCAATGTAACTGCCCATATCCAACATCTACACAATAAACCTTTCTCGCGCCATTCTGAAGCAAAAAATCCGTGAATCCTCCTGTAGAAGCCCCTATATCGCAAACAACTTTATCTTTTATCTCAAAGCGAAATGTCTTCCACGCACCTTCAATTTTATATCCGCCTCTACTTACATATTTTTCTCCTTCTTTTACTCTAATATCCACATTTTCATCTATCATTTTTCCTGGCTTATCAATTTTTTCGTTATTTACAATAACCTTACCTGCCATTATCAACCTTTTGGCTTTTTCTCTGCTTTCTACCAATCCCTTTTCAACTAAAATTACATCCAATCTTTTTTTCTTTCCCATTTTATCACCTATTCAAAACAATACTTTATATAAATATAGTCCGTGAGGTGGAGCAGTACCTGCGGCTTCTTGTCTAGAACGCAATTCTAAAACTTCTTTTAGTTTCTCTGGAGGCCATTGTTCCAAACCAACCTTGACAAGAGAGCCAACAATATTCCTGACCATACTTCTTAAAAAAGAAATTCCTTCTACCCGTATTAAAATTAAATTTGACTTTAATTCAATAATTCTTATTCTAAATATAGTTCTAATTGGATTTTTTTCATCTTTTCCTTTTTTAAAAGAACTAAAATCATGCTCTCCTTCTAAAAAACTAGCAGCAATTCTCATTTTTTCAATATTTAGTTTATAATTAAAATGCCAAACATAATTTCTAAGAAAAACATCTCTTTCATCAGTTTTTATAAAATAATGGTATATTCTCTTTTTAGCATTAAAACGTGGATTAAAATTTTTTTCAACTTCCCAAGCTTTTTTTACATATATATCTCTCGGCAGATTAGCATTTAAAGCATTCTTTATATCTTGTGAGGTCAATCTATCAATAGGACAATTAAAAGCTGCAACCTGACCATTTGCATGAACCCCGGCATCTGTTCTACCTGCCGCTTGGGTGTAAATTCTTTCTTTAAAAATTTTTTCTAAAGCATTTTCTAACTCGCCTTGAACCGTTCTGACATTTGGTTGACCTTGATATCCAAAAAAATTTGTTCCATCATAAGAAAATTCTATAGCAAATCTCTTCATAAAGCTTGAATCCTCCCACCACCTGATTTTTTAGCAACTTCTAAAGCCTTTTTGGCTTCAAAAATTAAATCAAAAATACCTTTTTGTTTATTAAAATCATAACTAATCCCAATACTTAAACTAATACCTGGGTTTTTTTCTTTTATCCATTTTATCAATCCATTTAGATATACAAGTACACTTGATTTTGAAACATCTTG
Source organism: Thermosipho sp. (in: thermotogales) (assembly GCA_030153605.1). GTDB lineage: Bacteria > Thermotogota > Thermotogae > Thermotogales > Fervidobacteriaceae > Thermosipho_A. The sequence continues at coordinate 32,578 of JASKLO010000012.1, read as the reverse complement.
AAATAGAACTATAAATGTTTCTCCACTTATTTTGTAAAAAATAGCGTTTTTAAACTTCTCAAAGAAATATGTTTCTAACTGAGAGGAAATTGAGTCAGCAAATTCAGGCCCTTTTTCTAAATTAATTTTATCGAATTCATCTATGTCTATAAACGCAAGTACTACTTTTTCTGAAGTTCTAATAATATTTTCACAAGCTCTAATGAAAGAAGAATAGGATATATTTTTCAAATACTTTTCTTTTTCAGTAATCCAATATCTTGATAAAGGTGTTTTTTTCAAAACTTCAAATATAACCCACGATAGGAAACGCAATAAGCTTAATTCGTCTAATGTGGGCCGTAATCCAGATTCTGGTAAATCTAAACTTATATAACCAATTATATTTGAATCCTCATCTTCAATAGGAACCAAAAGCAAATCCAAAGGATCCCATTGACTTTCATTATCTATTTTTCTTTTCTCTGAAATAACATATCCAATATTATCATCAAAGAGTGTTACTCCACGCGGAATAAAATAAATGCCGTTTTTTCAAACCTTCTATCAAAGTATTTTATAATATCTGAAATTGTAGGGTTTTGCTTCTTAATCTTCTCAAACTCAGAATTATCCAAACCATGTTGAGCTATTCTAATAACTTTATTAGAATTTCTATCAAAAACGCTCATTACTGCCACTTTAAAACCAGATATGTTGCTTACTATTTTCATTAATTCACTTAATCTTTGTTCTAAATTTTCATTCGATAAAGAGTTGTTAAATATAAAATCTTTTAATTTTTCTAAATTTTCATTAACATTCTTCAACTTCTTATTTTCAATTTTTTCTAGAATATAGACATTATATTCTTTAACATATTCGTACATAAAATAAGAAATAAAAGCATAAACTATAAATAAAAGGAGCATATATTCTTTCTTTATCTCTGGTAATATGTATGCAAAAGATAGTACAAAAGAAAGAGTTATAATTAACAAATAGACTTTAAATATTGAAAATAATGTTCTTTTAATAATTTTTATTTCAAAGAAAATAATAACTAAAACCATATTTATTGCTAAAAATCCAACTGTAAAAACTGGGATCTTTAAATAGTCAATTGGAACTAGATGGTATAAAAAAGTCCCAAATGAAAGCATCAAGAAAGAAAAAGAAAACTTGATAGTTTTATTGTTCTTTGAAAATAGTAATTTTAAAATAGAACTAAATATGGTAATTGTTTCTGGAGAAACAAACAATAAAAAGGGAATAATAATTAAAAATTCAGTCATAAAACTAAAATTATGAATTCTTAAATCCATTATATTGCTCAAAAACAAACCTAAAAAAAGCAAAAGCAATAAAACTGGATCAATTGATATTAAGAAGTGATTATAATTTATCAAAAGTAGAAAACCACCTAAAATTAAAGTAAACACTAAAAACCAAACATTCTTTACTTTCTCTTTAATTTTAATCACCCCTCTAAATCATTCTAACATTTATTTTAACATTTTTTATTACTTATAATAAGTTTTAAAATAAAAATGATAAAATTAATGTAAAAAGGCGAACAATTTAATTAATGGAGGGGAAAATATGAAATGGGATCTTTCTGTGTTTTACAGCGAATTAGATGAATCTGTAATTAAGAATGATTTAGAACAAATTCTTTCAACAACTAAAAAGCTTGTTGAAAGCTATGAAAACAAAATCAATGAGTCAATTGAACCGGAATCAATTAGAAACCTACTAATGGAAATTGAAAACATTATGAATGAACTTTCAAAACCACTACAATTTTCTAGTTTGTTATTTGCAGAAGATACTACTAATCCTAAACATCAACAATTATACAGTCTTTCAAACAAATATTATTCCCAGATTTTGGAACTTTTATCACCCTTAAACAGTGATTTTGCAAAACTTTCAAACGAAAAACTTAAAGAACTAACTAGAAAAATTCCAGAATATTCTAATTTTTTCAACAAAATATTGGAGGAGAAAAATCATATTCTTTCAAAAGATGCCGAAAAAGTCCTTGCAGCTACTAGTATTTCTAGAAGAGATGCTGTTGCAGAACTTTATGAAAAAATTACATCTTCTTATATCTTTGAAATTGAAATCGATGGAAAAATAAAACAATTAACAGATAGTGAAGTAAGATCTTTGAGACGATCAGAAAATGGTGATTTAAGAAAAAAAGCTATGAAAACTTTATTTGAAAAATATGAAAAAGATAAAGTTGTTATTAATGGGCTATACAACATTGTAGTAAATGACTTTGATACAGAAGCGAGATTAAGAAATTATAATGAACCAATTTCAATGCGAAATATGGAAAATAGAGTTTCTGATGAAAGTGTTAAAAAACTTATAGAAGTAACTGTGGACAACGTAGAAATTGTTCATAAATACTATAAATGGAAATCTGAAATAATGAATGAAACATTAACTCCCGCCGATATTTATGCTCCTTTAAGCAAAAATTCAAGAAAATATACTTTTGAAGAAGCCAAAGAAATTGTTCTAAATGCTTACTTTGAATTTGATGAAAAAGTAGGGGAAATCGTTAAAGATTTTTTTGAAGAAAAAAGGATCCATTCTGAAATATCTAAAGGAAAAATGGGAGGAGCGTTTTGTTCATACTACACTCCTACGATAAAGCCCTTTGTTCTAGTCAACTTTATGGGACATATGAACGATGTAATGACACTTGCCCATGAACTCGGTCATGGGTTACATGGCACGCTTTCTTCAAAACAAACTTATTTAAATTACCATACACCCTTAACAATGGCAGAGTTAGCATCTGTCTTTGGAGAGTTCCTAGTTTTCGAAAAACTAAAAAATCAACTAAAAGGCGAGGAAAAAAGGTTTTTTATTGCCTCAAAACTTGAAGAAATATTTGCTACGATGTTTAGACAAAATATGTTTGTTCGTTTTGAAATTGAAGCACATAATCTTATTAGTAAGCAAGGTATGGCTACTTGGGATGAGTTATCAGATATCTATGAAAAAGAATTAAACCTTATGTTTGGAGATAGTGTAAAAATAACTCCAGAATACAAATTCGAATGGGCCACTATTCCTCATATTTTCCATACACCTTTTTACGTATATGCATATAATTATGCAAATTGTCTTGTGATTTCTTTATATGAAAAATATCTCGAGGAAGGGAAAAATTTCGTACCAAAATACATTGAACTTCTTGAAAGTGGTGGAAGTGATAAGCCCGAAAAACTTTTAGAGAATGTAGGAATTAATATAAACGATGAAAAATTCTGGCAAAAAGCTTTTGATTTTCTTAGAAAAATATTAAATGAAGTTATTCAATGATTTTGAAAAATTTGAGGGTTATATCTTTCAAGAATTATTTTTAAAATATTTTTCAATTCCTCAGAATCATATTTTATATCTAACTTTCCATATTCTGATTTTACGAAAAGATCTGTAATATAAAAAAGTTCTTTATCTTTTTTATATCTTTGCGCCAATTCATAAGGGGTTAAATAAAATAATCCGGGGAATATTTTCGCCCTAATATAAACATACACTCTTTTTAAAAGATCATTGGAATTTAATTTTAAAATATCTTCGTAAGTATCTTCAGTTTTCCAAATATTATGGGCATTTTTTTCTTCCTCTTTTGTAGTCTTTTCTGTTAAATTTCTAACCAGATAGATTACTATTATCAACAATATTATTAAACCAATTACTAATATAACTAAACCTAATCTAACAAGTTTTAGAAAATTAAAAGATTTTTCAGTAAATGTGCTCACACTCGTGGCTTTTTCTAAAGACAGATTTTGATTATTAAATTGCTCGGCAGACAATTCATCAAATACCATCTGTTCATTAGGAATATAAAAATCTCTAGTTAAATGTGGAAATACTATTAAAAACACGAGGTATGAAAAGCTTACTATTGCGACAACTCCAAGAAGAATTTTTATTGTTGGTTTAGTTGTAAATTTTAAAAGAAGATAAAGCGAAAATATTCCTGCAAAAAATAACAAAGTAAAAACTAGATTCTCAAACTTAGTATCTTCTGTTTGATTAAATTTGAAATTGACTTCACTTTGATTGTTCAAATTGGTTTCATTTTCTTGAGAGGTTAATGTTGAGTTATCTAAATTTGTTTGAATATCATAGCTGTTTTGCACACTCAAAGTTGAAATATTTTGATAAGGGCTAAAAAAAGAAGGAATTAAAAGAAGTGGAATTAAAATCAAATAAACTAATTTCTTTTCCTTTATTGATAACAATAACACTATCGCCACAGTAAAAATTATGACCTTTAAATTGTTATAAAAAAAGGAACTAGTTAAAAAGTATGCAAGAAATGAATAAATCTCTAAATTCTTTTTTTTGGTTTTTTCATATGAATAAACTAGAAGAATTGGTAGTGGATTTTTAAAAACAATTAACAAACCGACTAACGAGATAAAATACAACCACTTTAGTTTTTCAAAACGAAATGCTAAATAAGTAATACCTAGAAAAATGAAGAAATATAAATTAAAACTTATAAAAGAAGAAAAAAAAGAAATAAAGACTATTGTGTCAATTAACAAGTTCAATGCCCTCCTGGAAAGATGTATTTTCATTGTAAATTTCCACAAAGATATCATTTTCCTTTAAAATTAATGCCTTTTTGTAAATTTCTAAAATATCTGGAGGAATATTAAAGTATGTTTTAAATTTTTTAGTACTATATCTTCTAAAGCCATAAGGAAGTATTAAAACTATAATTTTAGAACATTTTTCTCTTAATCTTAAAATATAAGGAATATCCTTTTCTGTTAGATACATTGAAACTATTAACAACGTGTCATTAAATTGAATCTCGTTTTCTATTTTTTCATACATTTCGTAATTATAAACTTCTGTTGATCCGTATGCCTGTGCAAGAAGATCAAAATGATCTATCCAATCATTTGAATATATACTTTTTACCCCGTCTTTTGTGTCTAATAAAAGTCGTGTGGGTATATTCTTTTCAACTGCTTCTTTTATAATTCCCGCTACACCTGTTATAACATCTTCCGTATATTTTTTAAGAATGGGGATCCAGGCTTTTTTAGAAAAAATTTCAGGATGAAGATTTAAAAATACTGCTACAAAAAGCTTTCCTTGAGAAGAAAATTCATAATTTTTGACCAGTAATTTATTATATTTAGCTGAGAGTTTCCAATGTATTTTTTTAACAGGATCGTTGTTATATTCTCTTATTCCCATAATATGAGTGGGATCTTCCAAAAGCTTCAAATAACTAGATAAATTTGGAATTAACTCCAAAATTTTCTCTTTATTAAATCTAACCATCTCAAAATTTGGTAACACAAATATTTTTGCATTTACATCAAATTTCCTTATAACCCTAAAAAAAGGAGAATGGTAATTTAAAAACACTCTAGAAACAATTTTTTCACCGCGAGTGTGATATGAATGAAAAAATGATATTCTCGCAAATTTAGGGCAAATCATTTTATCCCTTTTATTAACACCTAATTCTGGTATAGATATAGAAAAATTGATGCATTTTTTTATTCCAAAAATTTCAATACGAAACTCTACATTTTCGTCAATAAGAGCTCTTTTGTTCTTAAAAAATGCATTCAGTTTTACACTTTCTATTCTATTAACAATTATTTTGAAATTTATCCATTCGTAAATTATAAATGCAAGTAAAAATAAAGAAATTCCATTGATACTAATAAAATTTAGAAATATTACTATAACTGTAAGAAAAATTAGTTGACTATTCTGAATTTCCATTATCTATTTCACCACTTTTACTTCATTTAAAACTTCGCTAATAATTTCAAATGGACTGAGCCTTTTGATTTTTGCTTCAATCGTTAAAATAATCCTATGATTTAAAACAAAGGGGGCAAGATACTTAATATCATCTGGAATGACAAAATCTCTTCCTTCAAGGTAGGCATACGCTTTGGAAAGCTTCATCAAAACAATCGAAGCTCGCGGACTAGCTCCTACTTTTATATCTTCGTGATTTCTTGTTGAATTAACAATATCAACAATGTATTCTAAAATTGAATTACTAACCTTAACTTTTTTAACTTCTTCCATTTTGTTTAACAATTCCTTCTTTGAAATCAAAGGCTCTATATCTTCAATAGGATGATGATCAAATTGAGAAATTAACATCTCAATTTCGTGATCTTTTTCTGGGTATCCAATGTCAAGCCTAACCATAAACCTATCAAGCTGTGCTTCAGGCAATGGGAAAGTTCCTTCGGATTCTATAGGATTTTGCGTGGCAATTGTAAAAAAAACATTTGGAAGATAATGTGTGTTTCCTTCAACAGTAATTTGTTTTTCCTCCATGGCCTCCAAAAGAGCTGATTGAGTTCTTGGAGTTGCTCTATTAATTTCATCAGCTAATAAAACTTCTGTAAATAAGGGGCCTTTTTTAAAAACAAATTGTCCACTTTCTTTTTCAAAAATGTACAACCCAGTTAAATCAGTCGGTAAAAGGTCTGGAGTAAACTGAACCCTTTTAAAATCTAAATCAAAGGTTTTTGCTAATGCTCTTGCGAGCATAGTTTTTCCAACTCCCGGAACATCTTCCAATAAAACATGTCCTCCGGCAAGTAAACATGAACTAATAATTTTTATTTTCTCTTCTTTTCCTTTTATTACTTTTGAAACATTTTCGACAACAGAATCTAAAAAACTCACAATAACAGCTCCCTATATATTTTTTGTATCATTTAATTCATTAAAGAATCCCGAAACTATAATTCCAAGCCCGATGGAAAACGACAAAAGAGAACTTCCTCCATAACTGACAAAAGGCAAAGGTATCCCAGTAATCGGAAAAATCCCACTAACAACTCCTGTATTAAAGACCACATGAAAAAGCATGAGAGTAGTATATCCCCAAGTAAAATATCTAAGAATTTCATTGTTTACTTCTTCTGAAACTCTTATAAGAGAAATAGCAATCATTAGGTAACTAAGAATCAAAACAACAATTCCAATGTATCCCAAATTTTCGCCTATAACAGCCACAATAAAATCAGATTCAGCAGCCGGAACTGTTAAGAAAAATTTCCCTAAAGCAGGTCCCGTTCCAACTATTCCACCGTTACTAATTGCCTTCAATGCAATTTCTAGTTGCCAGGGCATTTGTCTCGATAAATAAGAACTAATTCTTCCAAGTTGATATGAATGTATCAATCCAAATTTAAGAGCCAAAAATCCAATTGCACCTAACCCAATGAAAACTGTTAATAAGTGGAATAACTTTGCCCCTCCAAAATACAATAAAGTCACGATAGTAAGAAAAACCAATGCAGAGGTACTCAAATCTGGTTCAATTATTATTAAAAACAGCGGAAGAAGCAAGAATAAAAATGGTTTTACTACTCCTGTAATAAAAGTATTCATTTTTTCCTTGTTCTTTTTGATATAAATGGAAAAAAATAAAATCAGAAAAATTTTAGATAACTCGGAAGGTTGAAAACTAAATCCACCAATCCTTAACCATCGGTGTGCCCCGTTTATCGCGGGGAAAAATAAAGGAATAACGAGAGCTGATATAGCAACAATATAAAATGTATTATAGTATTTTTCCAAATCAGTTGGCATAAAAAATGCAAAAGTTAGAAATGCTATAGATCCCAAAATAATGTTCACGACGTACTTTTCAAATAAATTAGAATTTTGAGAATAATAAAATTCTTTTGCAAAATCTAAACTATATATAGCAATTGAACCAATTGTAAACAAAACAAGAATAGTAACAAATAATATTGCAATGCTAGTTCTCATAGAAATCCTCCCACAATTTCAAAAGCTCTCCTAAAAATAAGTTTGAAAAATCCATGCCTTTTTCATTTAATTTTGTCCCATCAAAAAAACTATATTTAGATGAAAGGATTTTTAAAATCGTATCGAATCTAGGTAAATCTACAATAAGTTTTCGATCAATTCCCCATCTTGTTCTCAACATCATAAAGATACTTTCTAATGTTTCACGTTCAACTTTATTAATTGATTTATACTCTATGGGATATTCCTTATTTTTAAGCTTTGTATAATATTTTTCAAAGGTTGAAACATTATTATACCTCAAATTTTTAATGTGTCCACCCGCAGAAATACCAAGACCTATATAATCTAAATTTGCCCAATAAATTAAATTATGTTTGCTATATCTACCTTCCAAAGCAAAATTAGAAATTTCATATCTTTCATAACCATGTGATTTTAAAAACTTTAGAACGGCATCGTATCTTTCATATACATCATCTGAAAGTTTTTTGTAGAACTGAGAGATCAATGTTCCCTCATGAATTTCTAATAGATATAGCGAAATGTGCTTTGGTGTATATACTCTTATAAAATCAACAACGCTCTCGATACTTCTCCAAGTTTCTCCAGGTAACCCTATAATAAAATCAACATTTACATTTTCAAAATATTTTGAGGCAATTTCATAAGCCCTTAATGCATCTTTAGCATTATGAGTTCTACCAGATTTTTTTAAAACAACTTCATCAAAAGATTGTATTCCAATACTTAATCTATTTACCCCTAGATTCTTATAAAATTTTGCTTTGTACTCGTCGAATGAATCTGGATTAACTTCTATTGTAAATTCTTCTAAATTTAAATATTTATCAAGTTTTTCTAAAATCTTTTTTATGTAATGCTCATTGATAAAACTTGGAGTCCCACCACCTATATACAGTGTTCTAACTCCTCTTTTTAATTGATCTTTGTATAAATCAATTTCACTTAAAAGAGCATTTATGTAGTTTTCTACACTTCCTTCGGTAAAACTAACAAAGTCACAATAATAGCATCTTTTTTTACAGAAAGGTATATGAATGTACAACGAAATTTTGTTAAAATCACCAATTAATTCTGAAAGAGAATTTGCCATCCCAGAACATTAAATCTCCCTTCAAAGGTGCTAAAATTTTTAAACCACCAAAATATCTTAAATTATTCAAATCGTCTTTATCAACATAAACATATAAAAATCCAAAACTTCTGAAATCTCCTGCTTTAAAAAATTTTCTTAATCCTATATTTAAATACAATTCATTAAAACTCTCTGTTCCAACACCTGCTAATATCCCCTGTTCTAAAGAAGCATCCAAAGGAAATAAATACCCCACCAAAATAGTATCATCTAATTTTAATAAATAACCCGAGAGGTTCTGAAATTTTCCAAAAATTCTATTAAAAGTATATCCAAATTCATTATTTTGATTTAAAAAAACACTTTCTGAATTAAATGATATTGGTCCTAAAGCATAAAATGACTTATTTTGTGAAGTTATGAAACTAATTTTATTTGTCACAAAAAATTCCATTTGTTGTGAAGAAACAGGATAGTTCAAGTTTTCATATCCTACAGAAGCATAAAACCCATACATTGTACCCAAAATAACCGAAAAATCTACAAATTCCTTTTCAGATGGTTTTTTGATTTTCAAAAAACCTATTTTAGTTTCTACATACTTAATAGAATTAGAAGAATACACCAACCCAATCCCGAGTGAATCTTCTCCTACAGTAAGTAATATAGGATTACTTTCCAACAAAAAGTAATCATTAAATATCGCAAAAGTTCCAGGAAAAGAAACTATAAACAACATAAAAGAAATAAGAAGTGTAATTGATTTTTTCATATTATCACCTCAATTTTATCAATCAGAAAGTAGTTTTCTTGCTATTTCATTTACCTTTCTTGGATCTACCTTCCCTTTAGTTTCCTTCATAACACCTCCAACAAAAAATCCAAGTAACCCGGTTTTTCCGTTTCTATAAGCTTGGACCTTATCAGGATTCTGTTCAATTAATTTTCTTAAAATTTCTTCAATCATCGATTCGTCTCCAACAATTTTCAAACCTTTTTCCTCAACAATTTTTCTTGGGTCTTTTCCTGTTTTGAAAGTTTCTTCAAACACGTTCTTTGCAATATTTCTTGAAATTTCACCTTTTTTAATCATATCAAACAGTTCTTTGAAATGCTCAGGTTTGATGTTTAATTTTTCAAAATCATCTTCGGAAGTAACAAATCTCAACAACTCTGTTAAAAACCAATTGGATGTTTCTTTTGGATTTTTTGTAACACTTACACATTTTTCAAAATAATTTGCAAGCTGTACACTGGTTGTAAGAATTTTTGCTTCATAATCTGTTAATCCATATTCTTTTTTAAATCGTTCCAATTTTTCATCGGGTAATTCTGGAAGTTTTGATTTAATATCTTCAATATATTCTTTTGTTAAAATTATTGGTGGAATATCTGGCTCAGGAAAGTATCTGTAATCATTTGCTTCTTCTTTACTTCTCATTGAAATTGTCTTTTTAGAACTCAAATCCCAACCTCTTGTTTCTTTTTCGACTTCTTTACCTTCTTTCATCATTTGAACTATTCTTTCATATTCATACTCCAAAGCTTTTTCAACAAACTTAAACGAATTCATGTTCTTTACCTCAACCTTATTACTTTGAATCCCTTTTTCTGTATCAATAACTGAAATATTTGCATCGCATCGCAAAGCACCTTTCTCCATATCTCCAGTACTTACGCCAATATATCTCAAAATTTGCCTTAACTTTTCCAAAAATTCCCTTGCTTCTTGAGGAGATTCAATGTCAGGATCAGTTACAATTTCAGCAAGAGGTACTCCACATCTATTCATGTCAACAAAAGAATATTTAGCTTCAGTTATCGTTTCAGAAGAATGAATCAATTTACCTGCATCTTCTTCAAGATGAATCCTTCTTATTTTTATTTTTTTTCCATTTAATTCCATATATCCTTCTGTAGCCAATGGATGAAAAAATTGAGTGATTTGATATCCCTTTGGTAAATCTGGATAAAAATAATTTTTTCTATCAAATCTGGAATATTCATGAATTTTGCAATTTAATGCCGCAGCAAGTAAAATTCCATATTCAAACATTTCTTTTGAAGGTACAGGTAATGCTCCTGGTTGTCCTGTACAAACCGGACAAATAGCCGAGTTTGGTTCTAGTTCAAAAACATCTGCAGGGCAGGAGCAAAAAGCTTTGGTATTAGTATTTAATTGTACGTGAATTTCAAGCCCAATTACTGGTTTAAATCTCATTTTTCATCCTCCTCAAACGGAAAGACTTTTGGAATATCTTTCTCAATGAATCTTGCAAAACCAAGTACTTTGGCATCATCAAATCTTTTTCCCATAATTTGCATTCCTACTGGTAAACCTTCTGAAAATCCAAAAGGCAAACTAATCGCAGGTATTCCAGAAAGATTGGCAGGAATTGTAAAAATATCCATTAAGTAATAAATAAGTGGGTCCTTTATTTCACCTATTTTAAATGCTGTAATGGGCGAAGTTGGAGTAACAATAAAATCAAAGTCATCAAAAAATTCTTCAATTTTTTTAGTTATAAGCCTTCGAACTTTTTGTGCTTTTTCAAAATACGCATCATAATAAGCAGCACTTAAAGTAAATGTACCAATCATGATTCTTCTAATAACTTCTGGCCCTAGATTTTCAGATCTCGTATTTAAGTAAGTTTCCAAAAGCCCGTCTTTTTCTGATCTTTTCCCATATCTAATTCCATCAAATCTTGAAAGGTTTGAACTAACTTCAGCTGGCGCTATAATGTAGTAAGTGGCTACTGCATACTTTAATTCAGGAAAATCTATGTTTTGAACCTTAGCACCTTTCTTTTCTAAAAAAGAGATGAATTCTTGGAATTTTTGAGCCACTCCTTCATCAATTCCTTCTCCAAAAACTTCTTTAGGAAAGGCTATTTTTACATTTGAAAAGTCTTTATCTAAAAATTTAGTAAAATCTATGTTTTTCTCAACTGTTGTTGAATCATTTGGATCATAACCTGAAATGACATTCATCAATATTGCCGCGTCCTCAACATTTTTAGTTATTGGTCCAATTTGATCTAATGATGAGGCAAAAGCTACCAATCCATACCTAGAGACTAAACCATATGTTGGTTTAAAACCAACAACTCCACAAAAAGCGGCCGGCTGTCTTATTGAGCCACCAGTATCACTTCCCAGAGCCGCAACTACCTGCCCACTAGCTACAGCGGCCGCCGATCCCCCGCTGCTCCCCCCAGCTACTCTTGTTAAATCCCATGGATTGCGAGTTACAAAAAATGATGAATATTCTGTTCCAGTACCCATTGCAAATTCATCCAAATTAGTCTTGCCCATGATAGTAAAACCCGCATCCTTTATTTTTTTTACCACAGTTGCATCATATGGAGGAATATAGTTCTCCAAAATCTTGGAAGCACATGTAGTTCTAAGCCCCTTAGTTACTATATTATCTTTTACAGCTATAGGGACACCCGAAAATTTCCCAGGAAGTATATCAGCATTTTCATTTATGGTTATAAAAGCTTTAATATCCTTATCAATTTTTTTAATGGTTTCTAAAGACTCTTTTATGTAAGAACCTTTTTCTTTAAGTATTTCTGAAATTGTTAGTTTTCTGAAATTCTTCAATTTTTTCACCCCATTTATTTAAATATTGCTCTTTGAATTATTTTACCATCTTCAATATAAGCATAAACTTTTAAATAAGCTTCTGTTTCAATACCTATAAAATTGAAAATAGATGGTTCTAAATTAATGAATAGTCCCATTAAATAATTGTTATTAAAATTATTTTTAATGAATTCAGTGCTACCAGGAACATATTTGTTAGGAGATACACCATAGAATATAATTTTGTCACTTTCTAATTTTATGTAGCTTACCGGAGTACCTTCATCGGTTGTTACAACACCATATTTTTCACCATTTATTGTTTCAAACTTTGAAACATCAATCTCCAGCTTATCCCATGTTGGAGAATCATAATAAACAACACCATAGTAAGGAACAGTCGAAGGAGTCTCACCAGATAATGCATCTACAATTAAAGATGAAATATCTGCAGAAAAATAAGCTGTTCCTTTAAACTCTTTTAAAAGTTCTAAGTTTTCGTTACCAGTTGCCACTGAAGTTATTAAATCCATAACAAAATCTGGAAGTTTTCTATTAACAAATGCAAAAACATCTCCTCCAATATTTGCATCATTTAAAATTTCTTTTCCTTTTTCTTTTGAAATTTCATTAATTAATTTCTTGGTTTCTTCATTTAGAGGAATAATCTCGTTATAAAAAGAAAGAGCGTTGTTTTTTGATTCAAGATATCCTAATCCTTTTACTTCATATTTTTCATCACGGATTTCTGTATAATTCACCGCCAAATACCCTTTTGACAAATAATCATTAAGTTCTTGAGGAATTTCCCCTCCGCCATAATTATTACCAATAACAAAATAATTATCCTTTATTTTTACATTTTCAGGTAGAGTTTGCCCCGTAAATTTTTCAAAAATATCTTTTATTTTATTTGGATCTTTAGATGGCCCAATTACAATCAAAATATTATCTTTACTTATTGCGATTAATAACTCCTTAAAAATATCAATATCATCTAAAGTATAATTTTCAACCATTAATTGCTGTTCGATAACTCCTTTAATCATTTGTTCTAATCCAACTTGGTTAGCAAAAATGTCACCGGTATTTGTTTTTTTAACTTCATTATATAACAAAGTTAAGTCCGGTATATACATTATAGACTCATAATCCTTTGGAACAAATTTTAAAGCATTTGAAAACATAGTTATCGAAATTACTGTTAAGATTGTTAATATAATCAATTTTTTCATTTTAACACCTCCATTAGTTTTATAATTTTTTCAATATTAATTTTTTCTTTTGGAACAAATGTTCCTTTATCCTTTCCACCGCCACCTTTTCCTGAGAATTTTTCTTTTAGCTTCTCTATTATTTCTCTAACATTATATTTCCCAGATGAAATAAATGTATATCTTTCCCCATCATATATTATTAATAACGAATTAAGTTTATCAAAATATTTTGGAAGATACTTTGCAGTAAGTGGTTCAACTTCAATATAAAAGACGTCCTCTTTTATTTTTTCTAGATTTTTTATCTTCTCTTTTGCCAAAAATTCCGAAATGCTTTCTAACTTAGAATTTTGCTCTTTAACTTTTTCAAGAAGTTGCTCTACACGTTCTTCTAATTCAAAGATAGATGATGTCAATTTATTTGATATACTTCTTAAAATTTTTGTATAATTTTGAAAATATTCAAGAGCTTTTAGCCCGGCAACAAAATAAACTCTTGTAAGATTTCCTTTAACCTTTTCTGTCTTTAAAATTTTTACAATTCCAATTTCACCAGTGTTTTTTACATGGTATCCCCCACATGCAGAGTAATCATATTCGTCTATCTTAATGATTCTTACTTTTCCAGAGACTTTTTCGCTTAAACCTTTCCTTAACGGGAATTTGTCTACCTCTTCTTTTTCCACAATTTTTTCTTCAACATCCAAACAAGATTGAATTATTTTATTTGCTTCAAATTCAACTTCTTTCAATACTTCATCGGTTATAAACGGCACATTTAAATCAATTGTGGAATATTCAAAACCCATACGAAAACTCACTGTTGAAATTTCTGCAACATTTTCAAACGCTGCAGATAAAATATGTTGGGCTGTATGATGTTGTTTAATAAAGTTTCTATGATCACTGTCAATCACATATTCATATTCTCCTGGTTGCAAAACCTTATCAACTTCATGATAAATTTTCCCATTAATATCTTTAACACTTAAAACATTTGCTTCGCCAATTCTTCCTCTGTCCCCAAGTTGCCCTCCTTTATAATCAGGATAAAACGGGCTTTGTTCAGAAACTAGATAAATTTTCTCACCGTCTTTTATAACTTCTTCAATTTTGATTTTCACTTTGTCACCCCTTAAAAAGTTCGTCCCATTAAAAAGTAAAAATTCCAATTGTTATTATAATATGCCTCACCTACGCGGATAAGACCGAACATTGGTACATTCAAACCTAATTCAACTCCACTTGACCATTCAAAAGAATTTGAAAAATCATAACTGCTTCCTACGTACCCTGTATCTGCAAAAATAGCTAAATAAAATGGTATTTGTCCTTCTTTATTAATATATCTAAAATCATTATTCAATAAAAGAACCATATCCCCAGATAAATTTGCTCCCCTGAGCGAATTTAATCCATTTAAATAATTTGTAATATCAACACCGCTTTGCTGGAAGATTTGTGCGCCATAAAGTCTTGAAGCAAATCCAAAATAAGTATTTTTAATCGGAAAATGTAATGAGAATTCTTCTTGAAATTTTAAAGCAACCGGAGCATCACCAGAAATATTAAAGTATTTTTGCATAGAAGCAAATAAATATACGCCTTCTGAGGGAATAATCAAATCATCCAAGTTTTCATAGCTAATTCCAGCCATAATATTTGCACCAACATATTCTATTGAAGATGTAGAACTACTTATTTCAGATGAGTTAACCACTGTAGAAACCAAAGTATCTTCCAATTTATAATTAATTCCTCCACCGAAACTATATTTAACATTATTAATTTTTAAAGTGCTTAATGAAAAATCAAAATTGAAATTGGTTAAATCAGTTGAAACTGTTGTTTCAGTTGCTCCATCGGTCAAAGTCTCTGTATTTGGTTGATAATTATAACTTAGGCTTGTAGAAATAGAAAAAGGTTTACCAAAAGGTTTTCTAATGCCATAATCTAAACTTACAATTCTTCCACCAAAACCAAGTGAAATAGTTGAACTAAATGTCTGACCAAAACCGAAAGGATTAATAGTACTTAATTGTAACTGAGCAGCAAATCCTTCGTACCATTTTTTCCCTTCTTCTGGTGGAGCCCAGGTTCCGCCCCCCATAAAATTAAATTTTTTCTCTTTTTCCTTTAAAATTATAGTAGTATCTAATACGTTGGTTGAAATTGGTGTTATATTAAAATCAACATTTTCAAAAAACTGTGTCTTATAAATCTCCACATATGTTTCTCTTAAAGATTTTCTTGAAGCATAATCACCCGATGAAACTTTTATCAAATCATCAAATGTATAGTTTTTTGTTCTTGTATTTCCCTCTATTTTTACTTCTCCAAATTTATATTCTGTTACATCGATTATAAATTCATTTCCTTTTAGTATTGGATTTATATTGATAAAATACTCGTCCTTATCATAGCGTTCTTTAACAGCTTGTACTAAATTCAAAAGATCTAAGTTTGTAAAAGTTGCAGGGGTAGTAGCTAAATTGCTGAAATCATACAATGTTGAATTTACAGAAATCTTTTCAATGTAGGTTGGTGTTTTAACTATCAAATTTTGAACTACAAAAACTTTTAATATCTTTGAAGGTTTTTCAGTATTTGCAGGCACAAATTGAATATCAGAAAGAGGTGAAAAATAAACATATTTTGATAGAATCTGGTAAAGATTTTGGATATCAGAAAATTTCGGATAATAATTCTTTTCACTATCAAAAATTCTCAAAAGTTTACTTTTCTCCAAATAATTTTTGTATAATTTTAAATTAACTTCTTTTTTTATTTTAGTTAAAACTTCATCCAATCCATCAATATTTCCTGTAAATTCTAAATCATACAATGCATATTCTGTAATGCTAAGATCGACTTGGCTACCGTTGATTTTTCCTGTAATATAAACAAATGATTGGTCTTTGTTTTGCGAAAAAACATTTGAAACTATGTAATTTTCCTTTTGATATAACTCCGTCAAATTTTCAATAGTATTTTTAAGTTGAGACATGCTAAATGCTTTACCTTCTTTAAGAGTAACAGAAGCTTCCAAAGTTTCTCTTGGGATTAACTCAACTCCATAAATATTTAAATTTATTTTGCTAACTGGATCGTTTTCCTCAACTTTAATTATTAGTTCAAAATGATCATCAGTTGCAACTTTAGTCCACTCTACCATTGAAAAGTAACCTGTAGCTTTTATAGATGATAAAATATTATCAACCGCTGTTTCATTGACATCAAAACCAATATATTTTTCATACAAAGGTTTAAGCTCGTCTAGAGAAACTGTTTTAAGATTTTCTATTATAACATCATCTAAAACGGCAGAAAAATAAATTATACTGAAAAGAAATAATAACATCAACGTTAAAATTTTTTTCATAATTATTCCTCCTTTAAGCTTTGCTCCATTTCTTTTATTAATTCTTTTAAAATTTTTAATTTTGAAGGAGAATCAATATTTCCAAGATATTTTTTAACTGTTTCAGAATCTAAATCATAACAATTTCCGCTTCTACATCTTATGATTCTAAAATTAACATTCTGGTTCATTAATAGAGAAAAAAACACAGAAACCAAATCTCCAACTGGTTGACAATCAATATGTTTTTTAATAAATTTTGCAGTAACTTTTGTGCCTTTTCCAACTTTACTACTTATTTTTACAAAACCTCCTGTTGCTTCTGTTGCTTGCTTTAAAAAAGATAAACCAAGCCCAACTTTTCTTATTTTTTTCGGCCTGGTTGTGTAAAATGGATCAAAAACTTTTTCAACATTTTCTATTCCTGGGCCATCATCTTCAACACAAAATAAAAAAAATTCCTCCGTTTCGTTTATAGTTAATTTTACATTTCTTGCACCTGCTTTAATAGCATTCTCCACTATATCATGAACATGATCTGCAAGAGTTAAAAGTCCCATATTGTTTTCACCTTTCCGTTTATCAAAAAAGAAAGAAATTCTTTTGCGTTCTTAACTTCATCTTCAATTATACTATACATTTCACCTATTTGATTAAGATAGTGAGCATCCGAAGACGAAATTGGAATTAAGTTTTTTTTCTTTGCAATATGATACTCATCTTCGCTCGTAACTTCTGCTATATGAACATCTAAATCAGGAAAAATTCCAAGCTGGTAAAGTATCCCAAATTTTCTATTTATATGGGCATAGGCTGGAATACCCGAATGTTTTAAGATTATTTCAACAACATTCTCAATATTTAAATCGGTGGGAAATCCTAAAGGTGCTATTTCTAAAGAAGTAAATTGGTCGCTTTCATCTACTTTTAATTGATAGCCAAATTTTTCTGGATCATATGGAATCTTTGGTAAGTGCTCGTATATAATTTTAGAAACTTTCATAAGTTTTTCTACATTATCAAAATAACCTAAAATGTGAATATCCTCTACTGATTGTATTTCAATCCCGGGAATGAGTATTTTTGAATTTTTTTCAAATACCTTTAAAAACGATTGAACATTTTCTCCTGAATTATGATCACAAATAGATAATATTTCAGGAGAACGTTTAACAATCTCGTTTGGAACCATGGTTAAATCTGCACATGGAGAAAGACAACTGTGAACATGTAAGTCACATTTCATCTTAACCCTAGTTCATACAATCTTCCCGAAACTAAAAATGCATTTTCTTTACTTCTTAGTATACAAATACCCTCTTCCTTTGCTTTATTTAAAGTATCTTCAGGAAGATTTACTCCTTCACAAAGTATTATAGCTTTTATTCCAACCATGGACGCAACAGCAATAATATTAACATGACTCTGAACCGTTATCCATATAGATTCTGGTTTGGCATTTTTCATAACCATACTTAATAAATCACCAGTATAAGCGTAAAGTATTTCACAATCTTCTTTCCAAAAAACTTTCTCCAACAAAGCTTCTTCGGCAATTTTGGATAAAAGCATGTTTACCCTCCTTAAGTTCTATTGCTTAAAAATTTTAGAGCTTTTTTGATGATGTCATCCAAACTATCGTTATCATTTGCTACCTTTTTAACTGCTTTCATTGCTTGCGATTTTGAAAAGCCAAGTGTAACCAACGCTTCAATTGCTTCAACAGCTTTCTTATCTTTTTCTGATAATGATACATCAAATTCTTTTAATGAATCTTTTAACTCCATTATAATTCTTTCGGCTGTTTTATTACCTACTCCTGGCAATCTTGAAAGTCTATTAACATCTCCTCCTACAATTGAAGAAACAATCTCTTCTACACTACTAGAAGCAAGAATTTTCAAAGCACTTTTAGGTCCCAATTTATTTACTGAAATTAATTTTTCAAACAATTTTAGTTTTTCTATTGTCGAAAAACCATACAATCTTAAATCATCTTCAGATGCTATTAACTTTGTAAAGACTTTGATTTCTTTTTGTGTTTTTTCTTCATATTCGCTGGTTTCGCCAACAATGATCTCAAAAATTAAACCATTCACTTCAACATATAATTTTCCATTTTCAACTTTTTCCAAACGTCCTTTTATTGCATGTATCATACATTCACCCCAAACAATTCAGATGCATTTTTCACAAGAATTTCTGAAACATCATACCCAATTATATCATTTATCTTTTCTACAACATATTTAACATAAGCAGGTTCGTTTCTCTTTCCTCTAAAAATTTGAGGAGGAAGATACGGGCAATCAGTTTCAGTAATTATATTATTTTCTCCTACCATTCTTACTACTTCTCTCAATACTTCATTTTTTTTGTAAGTTACTGGCCCGCCTATACCCAAAAAAAATCCTAATTTTACAAATTTTAAGGCCCAATCACTATCGGCACTAAAAGAATGTATTACTCCGCCTTTTTCAAATGGCCCAAAACTCTCTAAGATATTAAAAGCATCTTCATAAGCATCTCTAATGTGTATAATTACAGGGAGTTCTAATTCCTTAGCTAGCAAAAGTTGTTCAGTAAAAACCTTTTGTTGAATCTCTTTCGGTGAAAAATTTCTAAAATAATCTAACCCTATTTCACCAATGGCTACAACTTTTTGATTTTTTGACAATTTTTCTAACACTTCTAAATAACCTTTTGGCGTATCTTTACTTTCATGCGGATGAACTCCTACTGACGCAAAAATCTTGCTATACTTATTTGAAAATTCTACAGATAATTGGCTATCTTCAATATTTATCCCCACATTAATAACATAAAGAATACCATCCTTTTCAAACCTCTCAATTATTTCCTCTCTGTCATTTTCAAAATGCTTCATCTGCAAATGGGCATGTGTATCGACAACTTTCATCATTATACATTCCTCCTTTTTTTATTCTATATTTATTTTATCATTAAAATTCAAAATGAAAGTGGTATAATTATTATGTGAAAAAAACTACAAGGAGGTGATGTCATGAAGAAAAGTTTAATAGTACTTTTGATAACCTTCTTTTCTATACTTTCGTTTTCATTAATTTTTATAAATCCTTTTGGACCTACTATTATCCCCATCTCACCTATGCTTGAAAATATAATACATGGTTATGTTAACCTAAATATTGATCTATGGAAAAATCCAGATGAAGCTATTGCAAGAATTGTGTCTGGAGAAGCAAAATTTGCGGTTTTACCTATTACTACCGCTGCAAATTTATACACAAAAGGTGTTGACATTAAACTTGTTGGAATACATGAATGGAAAGTTTTTTATTTAGTTTCTAATCAAGAATTTAAAGATCTTTCTAGCTTAAAAGGGAAGGTTGTATATTCTGCACATGGAAGAGGACAAACCGTCGATGTTTTACTTAGATACTTATTGGTTTTAGCCGGACTTGAACCTGATAAAGATGTTCAATTTGCTTACGCTCCCCCTCAAGAAGTTGTAGCTCTTTTTAAAGCCGGAAAAGTTGAATTTGCCGCCTTACCAGAACCTTTTGTTTCCATGTGCTTAACAAGTGGTGGAAAAATTGTTCTTGATTTTCAAGAAGAATGGAATAAAATCTCCGGTTCAGCCAATGGAATTCCAATTGCAGGTTTATTTGTAATTGGAGATATCGCACATTATAAAAATTTGATAGAAGATGTTGAAAAAACTTTTGAAAATAGCATCAATTGGTCAAATGAAAATCTAGATAAAGCATTAGAAATTACTAGTAAATATCTGACAATTCCAACACCAATTTTAAAAGAATCAATGAAAAGAACTGAGTTTAGATATGTACCTGTTTCGAAATGTAAAAATGATGTAGAAATGTTTTTAAAGAAAATGAATGAATTATACTCAGAAGGCCTTCCTAAAATTCCTGATGATGGATTTTATCTAAAATGAAATTTTTGTATGGTATTCTCATTTTTATCTTAATCTGGTGGGTTTTATCGGTTTTTATTAATTCATTATTTATATTGCCATCTCCACTAACAGTGGGAAAGGTTTTTTTTGAAATCATTCAAACTAAAACACTTTGGGATGCCTTGACTTCTTCTATTTACAAGGGATTTATTGCTCTAATTTTAACTATCTTAATAGGTTTTATACTAGGTTTTTTTATGGGAATTTGCGATTTTTGTTTTGAAATCCTACGCCCAATCTTAACTGTCTTTCAAAGTGTTCCAGTAATTTCATGGCTTGTTTTAGTAATTTTTTTATGGGGAATAGGTACCAGAGGTCCAATAGCTATAACTGTTCTATCTCTTCTTCCTAATACCACTTTTGCAGTTGCATATGGAGTTAAAAATACCGACAAAAACCTTCTTGAAATGGCTAAAGTCTATAACGTAAGTAAGAAAAAAATATTTAAAGATCTTTATCTTGGATCTGTTGGCCCTTTTATTTTAACCGCTTTAGAAGTTGTTTCTGGAAACTTGTGGAAGGTTATATTTGTTTCAGAATATTTGTGTGGAAAAAATGGTATTGGTGTTCAAATAGCTTGGGCAAGACAATATGTTGATATACCAAAAGTTTATGCTCTTACTATTTTTGCAGTAGTTTTAGGAATTTTATCAGAGAGATTATCAAAGTTATTTGTAAAAATATTTCTTAAGGACTGGGAATATGGTAATTAAATTAGAAAATATTAATAAATCTTTTGGTAAATTGAAAGTAATCGAAAATATTAGCTTTTCGCTCTCAAAAGGGGAAAAATTAGTTCTTCTAGGTCCGTCAGGGTGTGGAAAAACCACGTTATTAAGAATTATTGCCGGCCTAGAAAGCTTTGAAGGAATTGTAATTAAAAACTTTAAGAAACTTGGATATGTTTTCCAAGAACCTCGAATAATTCCTTGGAAAACTATATATAAAAATCTAAAATTCGTTGAAGAAAACGACAAAAAAATTGAAAACATATTAAAAACCTTGAAAATTTATGAGTTTAAAGATTATTATCCAAATAAATTAAGCGGAGGAATGAAACAAAGAGTAAATCTTTCAAGAGCCCTTGTTATAGAACCGGATCTTCTATTGTTAGATGAACCATTTGCTTCATTGGATATCCATATTAAATGGAATATAATCAATGATCTATTAAATGAATGGAGAAAAAGAAATTTTTCAATGATTATGGTAACTCATGACATAAAAGAAGCAATAATGTTAGGAGACAGAATTCTAGTGCTATCAAATAGACCTTCAAAAATAATTAAAGAATATATTATTTCTGAAAAAATAAACGAAGAAAAACTAACTCGAGAAATTATTGAACTCTGGACTCATGAGGTGAAAGCATGAAAAAAATATCAGAGTACATATTTAAGACACCAAAAGAAGGAAAAATGAATGTTGATGCCTATATTTTTATAGATGAAACTGGCTTAAAAGAAATATCTGAAGCCATTATTCAACTTAAGAACGTTGCGAGTCTTCCTGGAATTGTTAAAGCAGCATACGGAATGCCAGATATACATTGGGGCTATGGCTTTCCAATAGGAGGAGTTGCTGCCTTTGATGCAGATGAAGGAATAATTAGCCCAGGTGGTGTAGGATTTGATATCAATTGTGGGGTTAGACTTTTAAAAACTGATTTGTTTTTTGAAGATATAGAAAAAAATTTAGAAAAATTAATCCAAAGATTATACGAATCTGTTCCGGCCGGGATTGGATCAACTTCTAAGAAATTTAATAAAAAAGATTTTAAAAATATTGTAGAAAACGGAGCAAAAGCTGCTATAGAAATGGGTTTTGGAATTAAGGAAGACTTAGAATTTATAGAAGACAATGGAAAAATTGCTCCTGCAAGTATGAATGATATTTCCCAGAAAGCCTATGAAAGAGGAAGAGAAGAGCTGGGAACTTTAGGTGCCGGAAATCATTTTTTAGAAATTCAAAAAGTTGTTCAAGTTTTTGATAGAAAAATTGCTGAAAAACTTGGAATATTTGAAAATCAAATTGTTATTATGATTCATACAGGTAGTAGAGGGTTTGGGCATCAAATAGCAACAGATTACATAATACTTATGCGGGATGCATTCAAAAATGTTTACCTTCCAGACAAACAGCTAATATATGCTCCATTTAAGAGCGATATTGGTCAAAAATATTTTTCCGCAATGAATTGTGCTGCAAATTACGCTTTTTCTAATAGACAAATCATTACCCATTATGTTAGAAAAGTTTTTAAAGGGCTTTTTAATGCTAATGTTGAGTTGATCTACGATGTAGCTCACAATATCGCAAAACTTGAAACTCATTTTATAGAAAATACGTCTAAAAAACTTGTAGTTCATAGAAAAGGAGCCACAAGAGCTTTTGGACCTAGCAGAAAAGAAATTCCAAGTAAATATAAAGAAATTGGACAACCAGTTATTATTCCAGGTGATATGGGAACAGCTTCATATCTTTTAGTCGGAACTGATGAATCTGAAAATATTGCATTTTCTTCTACCGCCCATGGTGCTGGGAGACTTTTAGGAAGAAGACAGGCATTGAAAACACTTAAATTAAATGATATTCTTGCTTCGCTCAACAAACAAGGTATAATTGTAAAAAGCAAAAGTAAAAAGACCATTATCGAAGAAGCTCCAGATGTATACAAAGATATTGATAAAGTAATAAAAATTACTGACCAACTTAAATTGTCCAAAAAAGTTGCAAAAATGGTTCCTTTGGGGGTTTTAAAAGGATAATGGGAAAAAACGAAAAATTCTTAATATTAGAAGGGATTTTTGCAAATTTTTATTTCATCTTAACTCAGGGAGTTATTTTCACTTCTCTAGCCATTTATTTTGGACTTAACGAAGTTCTTTTGGGTGTTGCTGCTTCTTTTCCAATGATTTTCCAGCTTTTTCAAATTATTACCCCTTCAATTATTGAAAAATTCAAGCATAGAAAAAGACTTTTAATGTTTTTTAATTCTTTTAAACTTACTTGGATTGTGGTTATAATTTCATTGCTTGCCGGAAAAACATCCGCTATTATTTTAATTGTTGTTTTGGCAATCACGCAAGCGTTTTCTTCTTTCGCCGGAAATACTTGGTCTTCTTTAGTTTCAGATGTAATTCCTACTGAAAAACGTGGAAAATATTTTGGCTTTAGAAGTATGGTAATTTCATTTTCAACTTTAATCGTTTTTTATTTATATTCTTATATTATTGATAACGTTTCTGCTCCAGTAAATTATATATATGTAATTTCAATCACTGTTATTGCTACTTTTCTAGGAATCCTAGCCCTAATTCCTGTAGATGATCCTCCACTGAGAACTATTGGAACATTAAGCGAACTAAAAGAAGTTTTTTCAGAAAAAAATTTTATGAAATTATCAATCGCAAATATGTATTGGAATTTTATTCTGCTTTTAACTGCACCATTTTTTTCGTATCATCAACTTAAAAATCTTCACATCCCACTTACTTTTATTAGTTACGCAACAATTGCTATGACTCTTATTTCCATGTTATTTTATTTTGTTTGGGGACGACTTAGTGATAAGTTAGGAAACAAGACCATCATGGTTTTAGGTATTTCATTTGTCTCAATTACTCCATTTATTTGGATTTTAATGAACGAACAACATTGGCCGTATGGCCTTGTGTTTGATGCCGTAATATCTGGAATAGGGTGGGCAGCAGTAAACATTTCAATGCTAATCTTTCCTATGGAAGCAGCCAAAAGAATCTCTCCAATGTATTTTGCGGTATATGGTTTTTTTGGTGGTCTCGGAGGACTTATCGGTTCATTTTCTGGGGGTTATTTGGCTTCGTTCTTTAACAAATTTGATTTTTACGTAGCTAACTACCATATTTTTGGTCTCCAAATATATTTCTTAATCGAAGGTTTTTTAAGAATACTTGCTATCCCGATTTTTGCTAGCGTAAAAACAAAAAAATATGTTTCTCCAAGAATCTTTGTATTCAACATGCTTAATATTCTAGCAAGAAGACCTACACAGAGAATTTATGAAAACGCAAGGATTAGTGATGTATATACACTAAAAAAAGTAGCTACAAAACAAAAAAGAATACAAAGATGGTGGTAATCAACACAAATGCGATTTTCACTTAAATAATATTTACATATAAACGGAAATATAAATTTAGGTATTTAAATCAACAATTACCTTAGTCCCTATCATATAGTCTGATTCTATATTTAATTTATAGCCACAAATCGAACAAATATGTTTTACTACAGAAAGACCTAAACCAGAACCTTGAGCCATTTTTATTGCATCTTTGGTTCTGTAAAATCTTTCGGTTACTTTTTCAAGTTCTTCTTTTTTTATACCAATTCCATTATCTTCAACTATTATTTTATTTTCAAATGTTTTTATTTTAACAGTCGACATTTTATGAGAATATTTCACCGCATTCGAAACTAAATTTTTTAGAATAGTAAAAATCAAAAAGCTGTCTGCTTTGAAATATTTCTGAATGATTTGTTTTTCTATACTTATCATTTTTTCCTTTATCTTCAAATTAAGTTCATCTATGACCTCTTTTAAAACCTTTTCTATATCAATTTCATTATATCTTGGGGTATAAAGGCCAAGTTCTAACATAGAAAGTGTTTTTAATTGTTTTATTATTCTTTCTATTCTCTCTGTCGATTTTTCTATTTCTTCAAGTGCAAACTCCATATTTTCCTTTCCATCCAAAAGAAGATAAACATTTGCCTTTATAACCGACAGTGGATTGAAAAGTTCGTGTGAAACTGCCGTCGTAAAATTTATCTTTGCTTCTTTTAATTTTTTAACATCGGTTATATCTTTAATTATCAAAAGCTTAGAACTATTATTATATAATAAATCTACGTCTCTCGATTTCGAAATTTGAAAGAAATACACCCTAGTCTGAACTCTTAAATCTTTTCCATCAAAAATATGTTCAACTAATTTATCAATATTATCAAAAGTAAAAGCTGAAAATATATCAACGTTCTCACTAATACCGTATTTTTCTGCAATCTTATTTTTCTCTTTTATTTTTACTCCTTCAAGTAATATAACTACTTCATCAAATAAATCAAAAACATCAAAATTAAACATCATATCCCCTCGTATTAAATTTATATCCCAAACCTCTCACAGTAACAATCCAGTCTTTTCCAATTTTATCTCTCAAATTACTTATATGAACATCAACAACTCTATCGGATATAAACTCATCATTCCAAACTCTCCTAATTATCTCGTTTCTAGAAAATATTTTATTATTATTCTTTGCAAGAAGACATAATATCTCAAATTCTTTTGAAGTAAGTTCAATTTCCTTTCCTTCAATTTTAATCACATAATTATCACAGTATATCTCCATATTGCCAAATCTTAAAATTTCACCTATTTTATTAGTTCTTCTAAAATAAGCTTTAATTCGAGCAATTACTTCTCTTGGATTAAATGGTTTAGTAATATAATCATCAGCTCCTATTTCTATTCCATATATTTTATCCATATCAGTGTCTCTAGCAGAAATTACAATTACCCCGGTTTCAGGATAATTGATTTTTATTTCAGGCAGTTCATCAATTGAAAAACCATCAGGAAGCATAATATCAAGTAAAATCATATCGTATTTTTCATTATCTAGCCTTTCTCTCATTTCCAAAATACTCCCAGCTTCATCAACGTCATAATTTTCAGAAATTAAATATTTAACAAGAACTTTCCTAATAGGCACATCATCTTCCACTATCAATATCTTTCTCACCTTTTTCACCCTCAAGAATCTTTTTGATTTCTTCTCCTCTTTCTATATAAATTATTTCTTCGCACAAATTTGTCAAATGATCTCCTATTCTTTCTAAATCTCTTGCAATCAATACACTTAGTATATCACATTCCTTTTCTTCCTTTATCACATTTCTTATTTCAACTTCTATATTATCTAATTTTTGATCCTCCAACCATATTTTTTTAGAAAGTTCTACATCTTTCTTTGAAAAAGCCAAAAAAGTATCGTGGAGCATTTTTAAAGTTATTCCAAACATTTCTTTAATTTGCTTCGGCATACTATAATTTTGTTTGTTCTCATATAAATTAATTGTTTTTTCAGCCATATTGCATGAAAGATCTGCTATTCTTTCTAGATTGTTAGAAAACTTTATCATAGTTATTATATACCTTAAATCCTTGGAAATTGGATTATATCTTGCAATAATCTCATACACTTTTTCTTCAATTTCTCTATTAATTGCATCTATTTCATCGTCAAGGAACAAGACTTTTCTTGCAAGATTTGGATCCATAATTTCCAATGAACTTAGTGACATTTCAAATGAATCTGAGACAAGCGAAAGCATTTTTGAAATATCTGCTTTCAACAACGAAAATTCTCTTTCATAATGTAATACATCCATACAATGTCCTCCTTTTATCCTATTTTACCAGTCAAATACTGCTCAGTTAGAGGATCCTTGGGTTTTTTTACGATTTCAGATGTCTCGCCAAACTCAATTAAATCTCCTCTGTACATAAACATTATATAATCTGATATTCTTATAGCCTGTCCGATATTATGAGTAACCAGTAAAATTGTATAATTTTCTGATAATTTTTCCAAAAGAATCTCTAATTTTTGAGTTGCAATAGGATCAAGGGCAGAAGTTGGTTCATCAAGCAAAAGAATTTCGGGTTCAACTGCCAATGTTCTTGCTATACATAGCCTTTGTTGCTGCCCACCTGAAAGTGCTGTTCCAGATTTTGAAAGTTCGTCTTTAACTTCATCCCATAAAAATGCTTGTTTTAATGATTTTTCAACAATTTCGTCAAGTTTTCTTTTACTTTTTATTCCATGAATTCTAGGACCAAACGCAACGTTATTATATATACTCATTGGAAATGGTGTTGGTTTTTGAAAAACCATTCCTACTTTTTTCCTGTACAATGTCAAATCATCAATATCTCTATAAATATCTTTTCCTTCAAAATAAATATTACCTTCAGTCCTAAAACCTAGTACTTCATCATTAATTCTATTTATGCTCCTCAAAAGAGTTGATTTCCCACAACCAGATGGACCAATAATAGCCGTAATTTTGTTTTTGTAAATATCAACTGTAATATTGTTTACAACTTTTTTCTCTCCATAGTAAGCACTAAAATTTTTTATTTCGATTATCTTATCCATTTCTTCTACCTCCAACTAAAAAAGTAATTAAATATATAGCAAGTACAAATATCATTAAAAAACTAGCAGTCCCTTTAGCCATCCATTTTGCACTCTCTCCATATGCTGCAACGAGATAATAAATATGCGTTGGAAGTGTCATTACAGGTGAAAAAATATTTTTGGGAAGTGATGTTGAATAGAAAACAGCACCAGTCAAAAGAATCGGCGCTGTTTCACCAATTGATCTTCCAAACCCTATTAAAGATGCTGTTATAATTCTCTTTCTTGCCGCAGGTAAAATTACCTTAAAAATTACTTCGTTCCTTTTTAATCCAA
The DNA here is from genome assembly GCA_030153605.1 of Thermosipho sp. (in: thermotogales). GTDB lineage: Bacteria > Thermotogota > Thermotogae > Thermotogales > Fervidobacteriaceae > Thermosipho_A. The sequence goes on along the minus strand of JASKLO010000012.1, from coordinate 4,029 downwards.
GAGCATATGCTGATTCTTTTAATTCAATTGGAAGTGCCCGTATTGCCTCGGCTGTTGCTGATGAAATAACAGGAAGAGTCATAAGTGAAAGAGTAAGAGCTCCAGCAATCAATGATGTTCCAAATCCGAAAGTTATGCTAAACAATGAAAGTCCAAAAAGTCCAAAAACAATTGAAGGTATACCGCTAAGCGAAGTAATAGACATATCAATTATTTTAGAAAGTTTATTCTCCGAAAATTCCGCAAGAAATACTCCTGTGATAATTCCAAGTGGAACGGAAAAAATTAAACTTAAAAGAATCATGTAAAAACTTCCAAGAATAGCTGGAAAAATCCCTCCGCTTTTCATACCATCAGTCGGATATGAGGTGAAAAATTCAGTAGAAAAATATTTTGCACCATCGAATATTACTATAACTAAAAAGACAAAAATAAGACTAGATATTGAATACGACAAAATTCTTAACAAAATAGAAATGCTCCTATCTTTTTTCATCTTTTCCACCTTCTAGTAAATCTTTTTGATAATACAGTAAGTACCATTGAAATGAAAAGTAATATAAGCCCCGCAAGAAAAAGCGCATGGTAATGAAGACTTCCAAGCTCAACTTCACCCATTTCACTAGCAATTGCAGCCGTTAGTGGTTTTACCGGATCAAATATACTTGAAGGGATCATTGCTGCACCTCCAGCAACGAGTAATACAACCATGGTTTCACCTATAATTCTATTAATCGTGAGTATTATAGAATTTAAAATTCCTGAAATCGCCGCTTTTGTAGTTACTTTCAACGTAGTTTTATATTTATTAACTCCAAGTGCCAATGAACTTTCTTCTAAGGATTTATCAACTGAGTCCAAAGATTCGGTCATCAATGAAATAGTATATGGTAATGATAAAATCATAAGCCCGATGCTTGCTAATAAGAAGTTCTCAGTCGACCAAATTTCTAATTTTAAAAGTAGAGGTGAAATATATATAAGTATAAACATTCCAATAATCACTGAAGGAACTCCAGACAAAATTTCAATGATCGATTTTATATATTTTTTTTCTTTAGGATTGGAATAAGTATGTAAATAAAACGAAATAAAATAACCAATTGGGATAACAAATGTCGCAGAAAAACCAGTCAAAAGAAGTGAATCTATAATCATTGCTAGCATTCCAAACTCTGGTTTTCTACTTGTTGGATACCAGTAAATATTTGTAAATGGTTCTTTCCCAAGTTCTTTAATTGCAGGAAAAGATTCCTTAAGAATAAAAAATATTAGAAAAAAGAGCGCTACTATGGAAGTAAGCGCAAAAATAAATATTAATAACATTTGAAAAAAGTATTTTATATTTCTTAGCAATTAGTATTCCTCCCTTAAAATCCGTAAGCTGCTACATAACCAGCTTTTTCAACTAATTCTTGCCCTCTTTTTGAGAGCCCAAAGGTTATATAATTTTTTATTAAACCGCTCTCAGGATATCCATTAGTAGCATCAATGAACATAAATAACGGCCTTGAAATTGGGTATTTACCTGTTAAAATATTTTCTTTTGTTGGTAAAATACCATCAATTTTTAATACTTTTACTTTTTCTGTTACATAGCCGACTCCCACATATGCAATAGCATATGGATTTTGTTCAATCGTTTGAATTTCAAATTGAGTACTTTCAACCATTCTTACCCATGGGGCCATATTTTCCTCATTTAAAACTTTCTTTTCAAAAGTTTCATATGTTCCCGATGCTGTGTTCCTCGAATAAACTAAAATTTGTTTTTTAGGTAAATTTGGATCCACTTGATTCCAGTATCTTATTTTCCCTGTATAAATTTTTGAAAGTGTTTCAATTGAGATTTGCTCTATATTTAGATTTTTGTTTACAATAATTGCTATTCCATCGTATCCAATTACAATAGGAATAAAATATTTTCCCACTTCGTGCATTTTTTGAATTTCTTCATTTTTCAACCATCTACTCGCATTTGCTATATCTGTAGTTCCGTTAAATAAAGCAGCTATTCCTGTGGAAGATCCTGCTCCTTCTAATGTAACCTCAACATCAGGATGAATCTTTTTAAACTCTTCAATCCACAATTGTGCAATTGGAAAAACCGTGTTTGATCCTTTAATAACTAACGTACTTGAAATTCCGAAAGAAGTTATAAAAACAATGAGTAATAATAATACTTTCTTCACAAATAACACCTCCTGGTTTTAGATTCCAGGTTTATTATCTAATAAAATCTTTTTCAATTTTTTTTGTTTTATTAAGAAATATTAAGAAAAGCGGTTCTAAAATTAAGGAAAGAAAGATAAAATAATAAAAAAGTGTCATACTATATTAAGTATGACACTTTAAATACAAACAGAACTTTTTACAGTTAATATATTTATAACTCTAGCTTATTCTTCTTGCTGATCCATTTTCTTACCGTTTAAAAATCTAACTTCCCCTTCACTTTTTAAAGGTATTGTTTTATATTTTAAATTATGGTGCGAAATTATTCTTCTTAAAGTTTTTGTTTTTGAACGCATTACAATAGATTCTGTAATAGCAATATTTCTTGAATATTTAACACCCTTTAGTAAATCACCATCTGTTACACCGGTTGCTGCAAAAATGACATTATCACTTTTTATTAAATCATCAGTTTTATATACTTTATTTGCATCATAACCCTTTTCAGATATTAAATTTCTTTCTTTTTCATCTATTGGCCACAATTTTAGTTGAATTTCTCCTCCCAAAGACTTTAACGCTGCGGCTGCCAAAATAGCTTCGGGAGAACCCCCGATCCCCAAATAAATATTAACATAGCTCTCAGGAAGAGCAGTTGCAATTGCAGCGGCAATATCACCATCAGTTATCAATTTTATTCTTGCACCAACTCGTCTTACTTCTTCAATAATCTCTCTATGTCTATCTCTATTCAATATTACAACAGTTAATTCTGAAATATCTATATTTAAAATGGCAGCTGCTACTCTTAAGTTTTCTCTAATAGAAGCATTTATATCCAATTTCCCAGCAAGTTCAGGACCAACAGCTAATTTGTATGAATAAAAAGTAGGAAGATATTCTATAGCACCTCTATCTGTTGCAGCAATTACACTTATTGCGTTTGGAAGGCCATATGCAACTAACCTTGTTCCGTCAATCGGGTCAACAGCAATATCAAGCTCAGGAGTTCCCTCTTCCCAATTTCCTACTTTTTCGCCTATATAAAGCATTGGCGCCTTATCTTTTTCGCCTTCACCAATCACTACAACACCTTGCATGTCGATATAATCAAGCATACCTCTCATTGCATCACTGGCAACTTTATCAACAATTTCCTTTTCTCCCCTACCCAAATATCTACTAGCCATTAATGCAGCTGCCTCTGTTACTCTAACCATTTCCAATGTTATTTCTTTTAGTACTTTACCCAATTTCCTCACCCCCCAAATTCGTATGACAATCAAATTATAATATTTTGTAACAAAACGAAAAATTCTGTAACGCTCTGTTATTACTCTTTAATAATTAAAATTGATACTAATTTTAATTTTCCATTGCCAATCTGATTTTTTCAAAGGAAACCTCTACCCATTCTCCGGGCAATAAATTAAAATCACTCAATTTTAATTTTCCAATTCTTATCCTTTTTATCTTTTTGTATTTTAAACCAATAAACGATGTGATCAACTTTACTTCGTGAAATTTTCCTTCAGTAATTACTATTGATATTACTCCTTCATTTATTAACTTAATTTTAGCCGGAGCAAATTTTGTACCATTTTTTAACTCTATTCCTTTCTCTGCTAGTTCAATCATCTCTTTTTTTAAAATTCCCTCAACTTCCACTATATATTCTTTTTCTATTTTTGATTTAGGCGAAATTATTTTGTGGGTAAATTCTCCGTCATTTGTTATAATTAAAAGACCTTCAACATCTTTGTCAAGCCTTCCAACGATGTGAAGTTTTTTTAAATAAGGATGATTTATAAACTCAAAAACGTTTCTTTCAAATTCAGATTTACTTGAAGTAAA
>JASKLO010000039.1 GCA_030153605.1 Thermosipho sp. (in: thermotogales) | reverse complement strand
ATCTTTTATACTTTTATCAGCATATTCTACAACAAAGACAAGTAATATTCCAAGGAATATACCTAAAACTCCACCAATTGCAAGAGTTAGCTTCTTATTTGGTTTTACAGGGTTTTTTGGAACAATTGCTCTATCAATAATATTTGCTGTTCCAACAACACCCGCTTCTGCAATTTTTGTTTCTTCAAGTTTTTCAAGTAAAAGGGTATACAAGCTTTCTTTAACTTTTATATCTCTTTCAAGTTCAAGTAATTTTTGTTCAAGTAGTGGAAGTTTAGACATTTTTTCTTGATAGGTATCTCTCAATGTTTTGAGAGATTCAATAATAGAATCATATACTTCAGCTTTATATTGTGATTCAATTAACTGAGTATAAAGTTCTTGATATGCTGGGTTAATACTTTGAACTTGAGAAGTTACTATTTTGGCAACTTCATCTTTTAAAATCTTTTCTGTTTCACTTATTTTTTGCTTTAGTTCTACTATCTTTGGGTCGTTTTCAGAATAGGTGTTGGATAATCCCGCAAGTTCTATTCTATATTCAACTAGCTGTGATTTTAATTGATTAACTATTGGATTTGTTGTAATAGTTTCAGAAGAAACTATTTTTTCATCAACCTTTTTTAACATTTCATTAAGTGCTTCTATAGTTGCTTTGTTTTCTTGTTTTTGAAGCAAATATGAATTTATTTGACTATCGTAATTAAGCATTAATGATAAAATGTTTTTTGCTTCTTCATCAAGAACAAAAACATTGTTTTCTTCTTTAAATTTCCTTAAACTATCTTCAGCTTCTTTTAATTCGCTTTCTAATTTTGGAATTTGACTTTCGATAAATTGTCTTTTAACTGTATACTCATTTTTTGAAAGGCTTTTTAAAAGTTCATTGTAAACTTCTGCAAGTTTATTTGCAATACTGGTTGCAAGAATTGGATCTGGACTTTGAACTGATATTTTAACTATTTTTGTATCTTTTACAGGAGATATGGAAATCATTTCACTTACAATATTTATCACATCATTTTTTGTAATTTCAGGATTTGTATCCTTAAAATAAGATACCAAATTAAGTTCATCTACAACAGTTTCTATATTCGAACGACTTTTTATTAATTCAACTTCCGTTGAAATATCAGGCCTTGATGATGTAATTTGAGAAGAAAATAGATCGGTTATTGAACCTTGAGATTGTGGTTCAATTTTTAAAGTTGTACTTGCTTCATATATTGGTGTTGCATATATAAGATATATTACTACAAGAACAACAGTTAAAATAAATGTAACAAAAAATACCCAGAATCGTTTTCTAAAAATATGAAGAATATCTTCTAATGTAAGTTCGTCTTGATATACTTCCTGATCCATCTAACTCCCCCATTCTAAAAGTTTAGCTAGTTTTATTATATCATATTGGTTCAATAAATAAAATATTAATTTTAGAAATGATTGTTCTTCAAATATTTTTTCAGAATACAATTATTAAAATTTATTCCTTTCATATCAAACATTGTAATAAAAATTATTAAAATTTAAAAGTTAATTTTAATAAATAATCAAATTCAACATACATAATAATCTAAAAATTCTCTGTTTAAGTTTTCATATTATTTTTTTTTTAAATCTTTTTTAATGTTTTTAATATTCCATACAATGACCCAAGGCCATATGAAATATGTAAAATCCAAAAAGATAATAATGTTGGGATAAATAATTTTATATTTTTTTCCTCAAGAGCTATCTTTAGTGAAAAGAATATGGAAAGAATAAGGTATATAGAAAGAATAAGAATAAATGTAAATTTTACTTTCGTTGAAAATATTGAGAAAATAGTTCCAATAATTAAAAACAAGACAAATATCAATGGTACAACATGCCTTATTGAAAATCCTCTTCTTGAATAGTGAGTAGATAATACAACCCAGAGACCATTAAGATAATTGTTCTTAAATAAGTCTTTAAAGGTCGAGCGAGCAATGTAATATGCCTTTGCTTCTGGAACTAGTAATATTCTCATGCCAGATCTCTTTATCCTTAAATTCATTTCAATATCTTGGTTTCTTTTTAATTGTGGTGCAAATAATCCTACTTTTTCAAAAATTTCTTTTTTGTATATCCCATATGCAACTGTATCAACATATTCTTCTTTTGCTTTTTTTGTTCTATATTTAGCCCCTCCAACCCCAAATGGATGTGAAAGAACTTTTGAAATAGCTTTTGAAATTAATGTATTGCTTCCTTGAAGAGTTTCAACATATCCTCCAGCTACATCACATTTATCTTCTTCTAGTTTTTTCACACATGATGATATATAATTTTTTGAATATGTTGTATGCGCGCCTGCTATCATTATATATTTTCCTGTTGCTTCTTTTATACCCAAATTTAATGCAATTGGTGTTATTTTATATTTGTTATCAATTATCTTTACATTTTCAAATTTTTTCACTATTTCTCTTGTTTTATCTTCACTCATTCCATCAACTACTATTATTTCTTTATTAGGATAATCATTTTCTAATAATGATTTGAGACATTTTTCGATATGTTTTTCTTCATTTCTGACTGGAATAACTATAGATACTCTATTCAATTTATCATCTCCATATATAATTTTTCATATTCTTTTGTAATATTATTCCACAGAAACTTTTTAGAATAATTAATAATATATTCTTTATCCCAATCCTTACTAAATGCTTTTATTATAGCTTCAATGATATTATTATAATCTTCTGCCAATTCAAAACATTTCTCATCATATAAATCTGATACTCCCTCTATTCCTTTTATTGTTATTATTGGTAACCCAGAAGCAAGTGCTTCTAAATAAACTAAAGGCATAGCTTCTGACAATGATGTAAGAATAAAATAATCACTTAAATGGTAATAATCTATCAACTCTTGAGAAAATTTATTTCCTAAAAAAAGAACTTTTTCATTTAAATTATTTTTATTTACAAATTCTACCAGATTTTCTTTTTCTTCACCTTCACCAATTAAAATATATAATATATTTTTTGATATGGTTTCTGGCATTTTTTTTAATGCTTTTAAAACTAATATTTGGTTTTTTCTTTTTGATAAAGTGCCTACAGTTAATAATATTTTTTTATCAATAGGAATATTATATTTTTTTCTTAATAACTCTTTATCATTATTATCATTGATAAATTTTTCATTGATTCCATTAAATATAGTTTTTATTTTATTCTCTTGAATATTATAATACCTAATAATTTTTTCCCTTATTTTTGAACTAACAGCTGTAATATAGTTATTTTCATTTGAAATAATGTAATTGTACACATAATTTTCAAATTTTTTCCTATCTTCTAATGATTTAGGGATTGAGATATTTTCAAATTCATATAAGTCACTTTTTACCCCATGAGAAGTTAAAACTGTAGGAATATTTAGTTTTATTGAAAGGTTTATAATAAACATTCGCTCGGCGCTTATTTCATGTATATGTATTATGTCAGGTTTTATTTTTTCTACATATTTAATAATATACTTTTCAAGAACAGAATTTGATAATGCAAATCTAATAGCATATTTGGTTTCAAATCCCATTTTTTTAAAAAATTTATAATACTCTTTCACTTTTGTTACTTTAGGCAAATTAGAAAATACAATTTTTTTTCTATTTCTATTTATTACATTAACATTCAATACTTTTTTTTCAGAATAATCATGCAAAGGATATAAATAAACTTCATGGTTTTTAGATAATTCTTTTGAAATTTCCCATGCAACCTTTGCCGCTCCTCCTGCTTTTTTCCCACCATATTCTATTGGAATTTCACCAAAAAACATAAAAATCTTCATAATATCACCTTTAAAAGTTCGTCTATTTTTTCTTGATTCCAATCTTGGAAAAAATATTTTCCCTTTTCAATTGCTTTTTTACTTTTTAACATTTTAATTATAATTTCTAACGGTTTATTATACAGTATCGAAGTTTCGTTATCAATTAAAAAATCTAATTGATTCTCATATCCTTTCCACGGAATAATAATATTAGGAACTCCAAAATATAAACTTTCAATTGCACTAGTAGAAAATACAGTAGCATGATATTTGATTTTCGGTAATAAATCATATAGATTTTTATCAGATATAATTTCAACGTTTTTAAATCCTAAATATTTTTCTCTGCTTTCAGAAGGATGTATTTTCAATTTTACTTTTAGTTTCATCCTATTTGCTTCATTGATAATTTTTTCGTATGCTTCTTTTTCTATTGCAGGTTGAGTAGTAATTAATAAGACATCATCTCTGTTCATTTCTTTTTTATCAAATATATTTGATAGAAAATAATTTCCAGCAACTATAATATTTTTTTCTTCAAATAATGTAGAGTTATTTAAGATTATTTCTTTAAAAAAATTACCATATAATATTAAATACTTAGGTATATCATTTGATAAATTTGTTTTTGATATATATCCGGGACTTTTTTTATTTATTAACCCATGTTGAATGTCAACAGTTGGAATATTCATTTCATTTGCAACTGCAATAATACCTTTGTTTATTGTACAATAATGACAAACAAAAAATATAATATCAGGTTTATACTTTTTAAAATAATTTTTAAAAAAATTTATTGAACTTATATATCTTGATACATATAATGATAAGTAGTTTATATTTTTCATAATATATTCTTTGTTTTTCATCTGCGAAAAAATATTTATCAATTCTTTTCTTATTTTCCGATTTATTATCTTTTCCATAAAAATTATATATAACATAATTTTTTCCATTGGTATTACTATTTCATTATTATTTTGAATAATTGGAGAATTACTAGGGAGTTCAAAAAAAGTTGTTTCATAATTGTTTTCAGGAAGGAAATTAAGAAATTTGTTTACTTTTTTTCCTTTATATAATACCCTTAATCTAGGTGTAAAGGCAAATATTCTAGTCGGTATTGAGGGTTTGTATAGCAAATTTTTGATAATATTAATGTTCAAAAAATTATGTGGTTTTTTTGAAAAATGCTCAAAATGATCTCTATTAGAAAGGTTAAATAATGACACTTTTATTAAGTGCCAAATATTATAATCATTAATTTTTATTAAATTTAAATCATTTATCCTTTCAAATTCTTCAATATAATCAAAGTATTCATCTAATTTCATTAAAAATCTCTCCAAATCCCTTGTTTTCTTTGATCATTTTAAAAATAGTATTATGCTTCAAATAATCATGAAAGACTCTTGAGGATTTTCTTATAAAATTACCATTTATATTCAGTAATCTACTATATTTCTTGAAATCAATTTCCCTATTTCTAACACCATATCCTCTAATTAAATAATCTATCACATCAAAAATTTTCACTCTAAGTGCTGAATGTGAGGATTGACCTCCTATTTTATTTATTTCAGGTAATTTCATTAATAAATATTTTAATGCTCTTCATTCAACTATAAACTCTGGAGAAAAATCATGAAGATAATTTAATAAAAAGGTTGTATATATAGAATAAGATTCATATCGCCCTGATAAGCTTTCAAATACACCATAATAATTATGTTGCCCCCAAGCTATATGATATAATCTTAAATTTGTTTCCACTATATTCTGTGAATTGTTTGTAACTTCATTTACCTTATTTAATATTCTTTTGTATAATTCATAATTAATGTTTTTTATTTCTTTCTCTAATTCTAGATATTCTTTAATATAATATTTTTTCAAACATTTCTTAATATTCTTTTTAATAAACTAAAACTTTTTGGATATATTGTACTCATAAAAAAATTAACATATTGCTCTTTTGAAAGATTCAATAAATCTGAAGGAAATACTCCGCCAACTATAATATAACCATTAGCACCTGTTAGCAATCCATCTATATCTGTATCTTCCAATATTTGCGTATCAGTGTTTTAGGAAGCAACAGGATTAGAATTTATTTCAAATTCTAATCTTCTAAAAAAATCATATTTAAAAGGATCGTATATTTCTAAATCTTCGTTAAAAACTCTCAATACTTTTTTTGCAGTTATTATATCTCTTGCTAAAAATATTCCGTATGGTTTTTTAATGAGATTATGAATGGTTTAACATTAAAATTAATTTTTTTAGCATAATATAATAATATACGAGAATCCAAACCTCCACTTACACCTATACCAAAAATTTTCTTATCTTTTTCAATATTTTCTAATGTTTCTATTATACTTCTTTCTATAATATCTGACGCTTCATCAATATTTCTTATGTTTGAATTTAAATAAAAATCCCAATATTTTTTCTCTTTAAATTCAAATTTATTCAAATCTATCTCTATATACTTTCCATATTCGACTTTTTTTATTTCTTTTATATGAGTTTCATTAAAAAAATTTGTACCATAAATAATTGATTCATATAAAAAACTTTCATTCATTGAATATTGAATTTTAAATTTTTATAATATCTTGATTAAAAGCCAATAATTATTTGAAATACCAATATAATTATTATTTTTAAATATGTATACACTTTTTCTACCCAATTTATCCACTAATATTTCAAGTAAACCGGAATTATATTTTACATAACTAAATTCACCTATTATTTTCTCATATTCATTGCTTTCGTAATAATTATAAAATTCGTTTTTTGATATTTGTAAATATCCATCTAATACTTCATTCTTTTCAAAATTTTTTTTGATAAATTAGTTTATTATCTTTAAAAAGAATTATGTAGTCCATATTGTCACCAATCTTTGTTATGCCTATCCCACCTTAATTTTTTTGCTTGTGTTTTTTCTATTTCTAATAGACCTTCAGGTTTAAATTTTAAAGATTTATATGTTGCTAATAAATCTCTCTTTAATTTTCTTAACCCATCAGGTTCTAATGAGGCTGCTTGATCTGTTCCTTTCCAGGTTCTATCCAAAGTAAAATGTCTTTCTATCCATTTTGCCCCTAATGTATATGCAGCTATATCTATTGCAATTCCTTTATGATGCCCTGAAAAACCTATAGCCTTTACTCTTTTACCATATTTTTCTTTGAATCTTGCAATCTCTAATAACATTGTATCTTCAAATGGAACTGGATAACCGCTTGTACAATGATACAATACTACATTCTTTGCTTTTCCTTTTTCTTCATAAAATTGAACTATTTGTTCTACTTCATCTCTTGTTGTCATTCCAGTAGATATATGAATTTCCCCGTTATAATTTTTACATAAATAATCATGCATCTCCCAATATGTAGAACAGGCTGATGGTATTTTTATTAATTTTGGATTTAACTCTACTATCTGCCTTGCTGAAGTCATATCCCATATAGATGTAGAATATATAATTCCCAACTCTTTTTCTGCATATTCTTTTAACTGATAATGTTGTTCAATTGTAAATTCTAAAAATTCTCTGTGCTCTCCATATGTTTTTCCAAAAGAATGTATTGGATTGGGATGTGGAGAATTATATTCTTCAGGAGTCAACAATTCTTTTGGGTTTCTTTTTTGAAATTTAACAACGTCTGCATTACAATAAATTTTAGCAATTTTAACCATTTCTTTTGCTATTTCAAAATCTCCCATGTGGTTACAACCTATTTCAGCAACCACCTTTGGCTCTTCATAATAACTTTCGTCTAAAACTAAATTAATCATATTACTCCCTCCTTAAAATCTCTCATTATACTTTAATATAAATCTCGCTGATTCCCTAATAAATCCATTTCCGCCATTTTTACTAATAATCACATCTGCCTCATTTTTAATTTCTTCTACCGCATCTTTAGGACATATCCCCCAGCCACAAGATAATATATTTGCATAATCATTGATATCATCGCCTAAATATGCAATTTCTGATCTTTTTAACTTTTTTTCTATAATTAATTTCTCTAAAAATGCATATTTATCTTTGATTCCCATATATAAGTTTTCTATTCCCAATTTTCCCATTCTTTTTCTTACTATTTCTGAATCCTCAGAAGTAATAACTATTATTTCTATATCATACTCTTTTAATATGGAAATTCCCATACCATCTTTCATATTAAATTTTTTAGAAAATTCTCCATTGTTATCATAATACACAGAAGAATCTGTAAAAACACCATCTACATCTAAAACTACTACTTTAATTTTATCTAGTTCTTTTTTGCTTTTTTTCAACCTGTTTTTTAATAGATTTTCAATTACTATCCAATCATTCGGTTCATCTATTTCATAAGCCGTTTCTTCGGGCATTTTTAAAACACCAATATTTCCACCTACCCTTACCCCTGTTTTTTCAAATTGTTCTCTAGTGGTTAAATAAATCGCCCCATTTTCAATTAATGTTCCTTTAAACTCTTGCCTTCTTGGTCTGTTGTTATAATCATAATTTATTGGTGTACCATTTTCTTTCCAGAAAAATCTTTTAAATTCAACAACAGAAATAACAGAATCGTAATAATTTATCATTTCCAATGCTTTATTAATATCTTCTCTTGTAGTTAAAGGAGAAGTTGCCTGCAAAAGCATCAATAAATCATAGTTATTTTTAATTGCTTCTACAAACTCTTTCATCGCAAGTTCCGTTGAAGCTGTATCAGATGCACTTTTTTTTGACCTTTCTAAAACTTTTACTTTATTAGACCATTTATATTCTTTATTTACATATTCAAAAATTTCTTCATCATCTGTAAAAACATAAATTTCGTCTAACTTACTAAACATTGCTTCTACTAAAACCCAAGAAAACAAAGGCCTTCCAAGCATTTTTTTCTTATTTTTGTTTTTTATACTTTTAGATCCTTTACGAAGTGGTATAAAACCTATTTTTTTCATGACCCCCTCCTTAGTGTTTAGGACTTTAAAATAACGCCTAATATTCAATAAATAAATCAACTAATAAAAAACAGTTAAATTAGTATTCTTTAAGAATTTCATTCTAAAAAATTGTAGAATTCCCAATTTTCATCAAATAATTATAACACAATTGTAAAAGATTCATAATCTTACTTATATCAGATATACCACACTAAAATAATTTTTTTTAATTTTCTTATAAGTTTCCTCTAATTACTTTCAAACCGCAAAAATATTTTATTTTCTTTAGTTTACTATCAGATCACAAAGTTTATATTCTATTCATTCAAATGAAATTCTTTTATAGCAAATTTAAGGATCTTATTAAGAACATACTACAAGCATTGTTAAATTCATTACTTTCCAAAAAATACTTTCAGAAAAATTTTTGTGATATCTTTTTTAACTTAGATATTAATATAAAAACTTCATCGAGCTTATTGATTGATTTTTTATTAACCTGAATAACCCGAGAAATACCAAATTAAAGTAGAAATGATTTTTGGATTTAATCAAAAGAGACACAATTTGGAGTAAAATAATACCTTTATTTAAATCAGTTTACATAATACAAACTTTTTATTTCAACAGACAAATATATAAACTGGAAATTTTTAAATACTACTTTTTTTAATTATAGAAAATTTTGATTAAAATTTTCTAGATTTTAAAATTTTACCAATCAAATAGATAACAATTTTTCCTCAACACTTTACATTAGTTTAAAGAGAATCACTAAACTGAGTTTGGTATTATAAATTCTTCTTTTAAAATGTTCTTAAGGTAGCACCTAATAATAAACAAAATTTGATTACAGTTAATTTACTAATTATTTCACATATTTTTTGAACAAATTAATACATATGTTTTTGTGAATTTTATTAAAAAGAAATATTTTTTTAAATATTCTTAAAAAAATAAGATCAACTACTTTTTTTAAATTTAACTTTTGATAGAATCAATTTGAAAACATAAGCCAAAAATTTATAATTTACTATAACAAAAATTATGAAAATAACAATTTGAAAATAAGTACCGTAATTTTTCAAAAATGAAAGAAATAAACTAGCACTTACAAGAATTAAATTAATTCCCAAAACTTTCCAATCTACGTTTATAATAAAGTACTTTTTTGTTTGTTTTAACCTTAAAATCCACATTAGTAAAAATGCTATCATAGTTGACATTGCCGCAGCTTGAATTCCTATCAAAGGAATGAAGAAAATATTTATTACAAAATTTGCTAGAGCACCAAACAAAGAAGTTGAAAACGCCCCTTTTGACTCTTTGCTTGTTATGTATCCTACTCCATAGAAAGAAGAAAATGCTGAAAATAAAGCTCCTAACATTAAAAAGGGTAAAAATTCCCAAGCCATTTCAAATTCACTACCAACCATTATTTTGACAAAAGGCTTCATTAAGATAGAAAATAATAAAAGAATTCCTATCAAACTTGTACTCAAATATTTAAAAACGTTTGAATAAAATTGATCTCTATCACTTTTATCATATTGTTCTATTGCAGATACTTGCCAGGCTTGATAAAAAATGGCATTTAAAATACTTACTAAACCCATAAATTTATATGAAACACCATATATTCCAGCTGCTGCAAATCCTAGAAAGTATACTATTAAATATCTATCTGATATATTCATTATCCACCAAGATAAACTATTAGGCATAAATGGTAAAGAATATTTAACCATTTCTTTTAAAGTTCCTTTAGAGACATATTTAAAACAAATTTTTCTATAAATTTTTCCAGCTATGAAAAGATATACGGCTGTTATTGCTTGTGAAAATAAGTATGCCTGGAAATATCCCAAAACACCTTTTTTTAAAATTGAAACAAATACAATTCCTATTGTTGCAAAACTAAGAGTATTTAATATATCACTTGTTGCATATATTAACATTTTTTCTTTTGCTCTTATATAATTTTTATTAATAGAATTTAAAATTGAAAAAATTAATGATAATAGTAAATAATATTTTATCTGAACAAAAAAATTGTTTACTTTGTTAAATAGAGGAAAGATTATAAAAAACAATATTAAAGAAAATAATATAACCACATATGAACTTGATAATATTTTTCTATCATTACTACTTTCAGAACCAGCTGAAAATCTAAAAACTGCTGCTGCTATCTCTAGTGAAAGTAGAATTGTAAGTAAACTTACTGTCGTAGAAAAAATATCTATTTTTCCATAAGATTCTTTACTTAAAACTCTTGTAAAAATAGGGAGTAAAAAAAATGAGATAGTTCTAGACCCAAACGTTCCAAATGAAATCAATAAAGTATTTTTAGCAAGTTTTTTATATTTGTTATCCATCTAATCACCCAACAAAGTATTTATTATTTTCATTGCAGATTTATAGTCAAAATTATATAAATACTCCTCAACCATTAATATGATCATTCTTCAAACAAATTTTTCAGCCAAAAAAGATTAAAAACTTTTTTAATGACTTAAACAGACAACTTACTAGCATAAAAACATATTATATAAATTTAGAAAAGCTTTATTTGTATTAATATCTTTTTCAACAAAAGCACTTGTGAGCTTATTTGTTTTTCATTTATTAAAGTATTTATATACTTACTTCGTTCCTAGAAATCCTGCATAATTCTTTATACTTGATATTATTGTTATGTTTAATATTTTTATGCAAATAAATCAGTTTAATTTTTAACTAACTTAAAAAGGAAGTAATTTTCATGTTTAACTATAACTTTTGAATTTATCTAAACTTTTTCTTTTCTAATAAATAATATCTACTTTCTTTTTGCCCAATAAATTAAACTATTTGTTGAAAATGTTTATAAATAAAAATTTCTTAATTGGCAAAAATCCTATTTATTTGGCTACTTTAAAATAATGATATTTATTCTCTAAATACTTAATAATTGCTTTGAAAACTTTTCTTATTTTAGTGATTTTATAATAATTTTTTTTGGTTTTCGATATGTTCCACAATTTTACTTATTTATAAATTCCTCACAAGTTTTTATCAATTTTTCTCTTAGTAAATTCAATTCATCTTTATTGGGATTTACAACATTATCCCACGGTATTTTTTTAGAAACTTTTGAAAAAGTTTCAAGATCATAATGATTCAAAAATTTCAAAAAACCAGAAAATCTTGGATCCTGGATATTTTTATGAACAAAAATAACTGGAGTACCAAATGCAAGTGCTGGAAGAGCAACATGAAGCCTAGAAGTAATAACTAATTGTGCGTTTGCAATCTCATTAAGCCTTTCATTAGCAAGTTCAAACCGCTTAAATCTATGTTCATCAAGGTTTTCTAAAGGCTTTAGGGGAGAAAATAATCTTAAGATTTTCGAACGCACAGATTTTATTTCCAAATTAACATCTTTCAACCATGATTTTATTTTCGGAGATTTTTTTATTATTAATTTTAGAGTTTCAATAAATCTACTCCTTGAACTATCTAAAAAAATAGTGTTAGTTCTAAACTTTGATTTTTTAAGAATTTCCTCAGGAATATATGGAATAGCCCCCTCATCCAAATCAACAATTAAAACTTCGTTTGATCGTTGAATATTTCCTTTCATTTTGTATCCTAAAGTCAAAGTTAAACACCCCGAAAAATAAGCTGGAACATCTATTTTATCTAACAAAGACTTCGTATGCATATCTCTACATCCTATAGGGGAGAATTTTTTTAAAAATTTTACTGAACTTCTAGATTTAACTATCTTATCTACAGATTTTTGAGAAATATGAAATGAAATGAAAAGCGGATAAAGATTTTTGGCAGGCGGCCAATTTTCAAATTTATGAAGAAACCATCCGTTCATAATAATTTTAACTCTCTGTGGAATTTTATACAAACCAATAAAATCCCTATCTACAAAATAGTCAACTCGAGGTAAAAATTGCAAAGCAGCGATACTTTGAATATCATCTCCTATATTATTCGTGCTGTGAACAATTAATGCGAATTTATCATCAATTGTGGAATTAATATTTTTATTTTTTAAATTACTTAAAAAATCGTACATACATATACTTCCTCCTTTGAAAAATATAATATTCTACATTTGATTATTTTAATTAATTAAAAATATGTGGATTTCTAAAGAAGATTTTTGTCAAAAACATTCTTATTAAATCCCAAAAAGAAAAAACTTTAATTTGTTTAATAAATTCATTTTTCAGAAAATTTCTTTAAATATATCATATCATACTTCATTTTAATCTCATTCCTTTCATATCTTCTGTTGAAAACTCAAAAGGAAATTTGACTGGTTTTCCTGTGAGTGCTGATTTGTATATTGCTAGTACTATTTCAACTGCTTTTTTACCATCTTCACCTGAGATGTATGGTTTTCTATTTTCTACTATTGATTCATAAAAATCT
>JASKLO010000038.1 GCA_030153605.1 Thermosipho sp. (in: thermotogales) | reverse complement strand
AGCAATAATTTAGATGGATTTTTATATTCTTTCAATTTTTTATACATTTTTAAAGAAGAAATATAAGGTACAACTCTATCTTTTAATCCATGAACTAACAAAATAGGAGGTAAATTGGCTTTAACATAATTTAACGGCGAATATTTTTTGTAAATTTCTTCTGATTTATTAGGCATTCTCTTCAAAGTAGCTGATGTGGCAAATCTTGCAAATAAAGAAGGACTTTTCCAAACATCCATCAAATCACAAGGAGCATAATATGAAACTATATTTTTTGCTTTGAAATCTTTTGTTAATGAATATAAAAGAGTTAAATGGCCACCTGCAGAAAGTCCCATTAAACTAATTTTATTTATATCAATATTTAAGTTTTCAGAATTCTTTATTATAAAATTTAATGCAGCGTCATAATCTATAAGTAATTCTTCTATATCTTTAAAATAAGCATAACTGTAATCAATAGTAGCCACGGCAAAATTATTTTTTACCAAAAAACGATACCAAGAAATATTATTTGGTTGTCTTCTATATCCGCTTATCCATCCTCCTCCGTGAGCAAAAAAAACTAATTCGTATGGACCATTTGTCTTAGGAAAATAAATATCTAACTTTAAATTATCCTTATACTGAAAAGTCTTTACTTCTTTCCATGGTTTTTTTTCAGTATCTAGAGGCAATTTCCCAAGTAATGATTTCCTAATAACAGGAAATTCTATAATAAATAGAATTAAAACAGTCAGCCCTAAATTAAATAATGCTAAAATTATTAAAAACACTGAAAAAATTAATTTTACTAAAATAATGAAATTTTTATTTTTCATATTTTAATTATATCAAAAAGTCATTAAATGCTATAATAAAAACAAGGAGGTTAAAATCATGGAGATGGGAATAGTTCAGGTAGGAATCGGAAGTGTAATACTCTATATAGAGGGGAACAAACTAACAAAAATAGAATTATCAAATAAAAAATTAGATGAAAAAGAATGTGGAATTTTTACAGAACAGATTAAACAATATTTCGATGGTAAAAGAAAAACATTTGATTTTGAAGTGAAATTAACATCAGGTCCTGTATTTCAAAAAATTTGGGATTATGTAAAAAAAATACCCTATGGAACCACTCAAACATATGGAGAAATAGCAAAAAAGTTAAAAACTAACCCTAGAGTAATTGGTTTTGCTATGGCTTCTAATCCATTACCAATTTATATTCCTTGTCATAGAGTAGTTTCTAAGAAAGGATTAGGTGGATATACTGGAGGATTGGAATGGAAAAAATACTTATTGAACCTAGAAAAAAAATATTCTCAATAATCTTATCAGCGGGAGAAGGAAGTAGGTACAAAAGAGGATTTAAACTTTTACATCAAATAAACGGAAAACCTATGCTACAAGTAGTAATTGATTTAATTGAACAATTAAGTTTTTCAAAAAATTTCCTAGTTGTAAATCCTTTATGGAATGAAATTGAAAATAATTTTAAAATTCCTGAAAATTTCATCATTTTAAAAAACTTTAAATACAAAGAAGGCATTTCTACATCTATTAAACTTGCAATAAAAGAAGTAATAAAACAAAAAGAACTACCTGAATATATTGCAATTTTTCTAGCTGATATGCCTTTTATAACCAAAGAAGATGTTCTAAAAATTTTGAAATTTTGTGACGGAAAAAACAAAATCATTGCTCCTTTTTTTGAAGAAAAAAAAGGTTTTCCTACTTTTGTACATAATTCTTTGTTTGCAGACCTTCTGACAATTGAAGGAGATTCGGGTATAAAGCAAATTATAAAGAAGAATCCTGAACTTCTGTCAAAAGTAAAATTCGATTCAAATAGAGTCATTTTGGATATCGATCAATGATTGTAGAATTCTTTATCTTTTCCATTTAAATTCTTATAAAAGATATATGTTATTATTGCATTGATAAAATAAAAAATTGCGCTTATTATAAAAATTATAGTATATCCACTATTATTTAACGCTAACTTAGAAAAAAGCATAGCCGCAAAAGCTCTCATCACATTATTAGCAAATAACCTAATTCCAGCACTTGAAGCTAGGATATTTGAAGGCAAAAAAGACAAAACTAAAGTGTTAAAAATAGGATTTACCATATTCATTATAGTAAACCTACCGATATAAATTGTAGTAAACAATACAGGATTTCTAACAATTGCTAAAAGAAAAATAAGAAAAGGGACAGTAAAATGCGAAATGAGAAGTAATTTGCCAGCTCCAAATTTTTTCCCTAATTTATGTGAAAATGAAGATCCCAAACTTGTTCCAAGTTGAGCAAAAGCTAGGATAAATCCTATTAAAGTAGCACTCAATGAGAATAAATCATAGAAAATTACATTACCAAAATGAATAAACAACCCTGCTCCAAAACCTACACTTGCAGTTGAAAAAATAAAAAATCTAAATACTTTTTTTTGAAATTCTGTCAAAACAAACTTGCCTTTCTCAATCTTTTTTTCTTCTAATTTTAAAATAGGTAATAATGCAAACAACCTAAAAAGCATTGCTAAAATCATAACATTTTTAAAACCGAATAAATCTCCTAATATTCCTCCTGTTGCATTTCCTATTACTCCTGTTAACATATTTGCCCCGAAATTTAGACCAAAAAATTTTGCTCTGTTTTTATTATGAGTGTTTTCAACTATAAAAACGTCAGACATTATTCTAATAGATGAATTCAACCCTCCATATATAAAGGATGTCAAATAAATTAATTCTATCGATACAGGAAATAACCTAAAAATTGCAAAAAACACCATTAAAGGTTGAATTAAAAAAATTACTTTTTTTCTTCCTACTTTGTCAGAAAGATAACCAATTATTAAAGCTAAAATAGCTCCGCCCCATAAATTATATGACATTATAGTTCCTACAACGTCATTATTATAACCTTGAACTCTTAAATATAAATTAAACAAAACCTGATAAATATTTCTTGAAATACCATTAATCAATGTAAAAAGTATTATTCTAGTAGGAGCACTCATGAATTCTCTCCTTTAATTAATTCGTTTTACGAATTAATTATAACAAAATACATTTTCTTTTTCAATAAAAAGAGGGACAAGCAAGTCCCTCTTTTTTAATTTTATTTTTACTAAGTTTGGAAAATTTATTCAAAATATTTGGTAATTTTTTCTAATTTCTTCAAACTTTCATTTAATCCGCCAATTCTATTTCGTTTTAACCACAATCTTTTATAATCATCAACAATTTTTTCAAATCTATACTTAAAATCCTGCTTTATAACTTTTGGTAAATCTGAAAGACTCTTTGATTTTGTCTTCAAAAAAGAAATCATTAAATCAGTTACAAAAAGAGCTAATTCAATAGAATTTTTAATTTCTTCCTTTTCTAGTTTATTCAAATTTGACTTTTCTAGTTTTCTTAAAAATTCTAACTTATTATCAAGAAGCTCTTTTGTAGCTAAAAGGTTTTCTAATTTTAGCTTTCTAACTATTTTATTAGAAATATTTATTATTTCAGGAGAAAGCAAAGGATGAACAAAGAAAGTTGAATTTGGAAGTTCTATACCGGTTTTTTTATATGCATTTCCAATTTCGTATAAAATTTTACCCAATGATTTCTCTTCAAAAATTAAAACGTCTAAAGCGCTCTGAATATCTATATCTTTATTTTCTTTAAAGCCCCAACTTACAGCTGCTCCATATACATATCCAATATAAGAAATTGGAAGATGTTGCCAATGACCATTATCTCCCCAATCGGTTAATAAGAAGCCTTTTGCCCCAAACTTTAAACCATTTTCAATAGCATTTTGAATATTTAAAATAGAGTTTTCCACCCTGCCAAGAATAGAATTCCAACTCGAAGTACCAGGACAAACGTAAAAATCAAAAGGACTAAATAATTTACATTCTTTTTCGAAAGGATGGTCTTTTTCATATCCCCATGACAATAAAATAACATCTTCAGGAAGTTCACTGATTAAATCTGGGTAATTTCTTATTATATCCCCCCACATCATCATTCTTTTTCCATATTTTTTTACCAATTTATAAATTTTTAAAACGAAATCCAAATAAACTTTTCCTTTTCCATGTTTCTCACACAACTTTTTTGATTTTCCTAAACATAAGTCAAACGTTTCATCACAATTGACATTAAACAACTTACTTCTAAAATTAGGGAGAAGTTCTTTATATAAAGAATCTAAAAATCTAATACTGTCTTCAACAGCAGGAGATAAAGTAAATGGTTTATCAAAATGCGTGCCCCATGGAGTATCAAATTCGTATGTCTCGGCCATATAACTATATTCTTCATGTGAAAGCCATTTTTCCATATGCCCAAACGAAGCTTGGTTGGGGACTAATTCTATAAATCTTTCTTTACAGTATTTATCAATTCTTATTATATCTTCACTTGTTAATGGAGAATAATCCTTCCAAACCTTTTCATGATCTCTATATGCAAAGGTATGTTCTGTATAAAATTGTAATTGATTATATTTTAATTCAGATAGCATATCCACTATTTTAAATATTGTTTCAAGTTTTGGTACCTTATCCCTACTAATATCAAGTAGAAGTCCTCTGTTTTCAATATCTGGCCAATCATAGATTTCCATTGAAGGTAATTCAATCCCATGATTTTTAATTAGTTGAATTAGTGTCATTAATCCATAATGTAATCCATGATTATTATTGCCATAAATTTTAATAAAACTTGGAGAAATAATTAATTTATACCCCGATTTTTTCCTTACTTTGTTTCTATTAACCTCTGCAAATATAGTACTTTTTTTATCTCTGTAATATGAAATAACTATCTCCACACCAAACTTATTCAATAATTTTTTTAACCTTTCAGCACTTGTAAACAAATTTTTAGTAGATACAAATAAATATCCTTTTGAATTAAATCTAAATTTTCCCTTTTTTATATTTAAGATTTTTGGTTTTGGAACAATAATCATCTTATCACCTCATCTAAATTATACATTATTTCTAAAAAAATAGTATAATTGTATTAGAAATTACTAGAAAGGATGTCAAAAATGGTTATTCTTATGTTTTTAATCGGTTTCTTTTCTGGTTCGTTGATGTTTTCTTACTGGATCGCACAACTAAGAGGAATTGATTTGAAAAAAGTCAGAGAAGGAAATCCTGGGGCCTTCAATTTAGGCCACTCGGCAGGGCTTTTTTATGGGGTTTTAGGTGCCTCTTTGGACTTTCTTAAAGGTTATTTTCCTACACTCTTCTTTATGAATATTGTTGGTACAAATGACTATAGAATAATTTTTTTAGCACTTTCTCCTATTCTTGGTCATGCATTTTCTCCATTTTTAAGATTTAAAGGTGGCAAAGCTTTAGCAACAACATTCGGTGTATGGAGTGCCTTAACAAATTTCAAAATATCATTTATATATGCTGTCACTTTAGGTATTTTAAAATATATTGAAAGAAAGATAAATAACAAAAAACCTTCAATACCTGAAGTTGATGCTTTACTTGACCTATCAGGATTTATTATTTTAGGTATTGTGTTATTGAAATTAAACTACCCCAAAATTTTATTTCAATTTTGGGTTTATAATTTAGGTTTACTTATTTTTAAAAGAATCAAAGACATTTTTATCTTAATAAATTTAATGTTTGGTAAAGAACAGAATTAGGGATGATAAATTATGGAAATAAAAATATTGTGTAACGATACTGCCAAAGAAGGATTTTATTATGAGCATGGACTTTCAATTTTAATTAATAAAAATATACTATTTGATACTGGCCAAAGCGATGTTTTTATAAAAAACGGAAGATTGTTAAATGTTGATTTTAGTGAAATCAAGGAGATTTACATTTCCCATGGACACTATGACCATATTGGAGGATTAATTAATCTTGTTGGAAAAACTGATGCAACAGTCTATGTACATAACAAAGCCTTGTTACCAAAATTTAATGGCCAAAAATTTGTTGGAATACCATATGAATGGGATTTGATTCCTTTTAGAATTAAGTATATTTATCAAGATACAGATATTAATAATATTCATGTAATAAATTCTGTACCAATTACAAAGAACGTTGTAAATAAAAAATTCAATATTAACGGAAAACAAGATTTATTTGAAGATGAAATAAATTTGATAATTGAAAATGTTCTGTTTACAGGATGTGCTCACAGAGGGATAGAAAACATATTGCAACATGTTTTAAAAAATTATACAATAAAAGCAGTAATTGGAGGTTTTCATTTGAATGATGCCTCACTTAAAAGAATTAAAAACATAATACAACTTTTTAAAACACATAACCTATACGTATTTCCATTGCATTGTACAGGAGAAAAAACTACTAAGATTATTAAAAATGAATTAAAGGAAAAATGCATAATACTAAAAGCTGGTGATGAATGGAGGGAACTATGAGAAAAGGAGCTGGAAGATATAGAAAAACATTTATAGAACCTTTTATTTTGTTAATTATTGCAGAAACACCTCTGCATGGATATGAAATTGCAAATAAACTTTCGAAATATGGCATTGAACTTACAGGTGTAGGTCAAATGGGGAATCTATATCGAATTTTAACTAAACTCGAAAACGAAGAATTAATAGTTTCAAAATGGGATACAAGTTCTCAGGGCCCATCTAAAAAGGTATATTATATTACTCAAAAAGGAATAGAACAATTAAAAAGAAATAGTGAAGAACTGTTAAAATTAAAGAAAATTATCGAAGAATTCATCTCAAAGGTTTC
Source organism: Thermosipho sp. (in: thermotogales) (assembly GCA_030153605.1). Taxonomy (GTDB): domain Bacteria; phylum Thermotogota; class Thermotogae; order Thermotogales; family Fervidobacteriaceae; genus Thermosipho_A. The sequence continues at coordinate 6,497 of JASKLO010000038.1, read as the reverse complement.
AAACCTCAAATAATGGTTTTTTTCTTGACAACTATATGTTTAAGTACTATAATTAAGTTGGATATATGTGTTTTTTGAATATAAATTTATAATAAGTAGTTTTTAATAATCTTAACTATGTGAAATTTTTCACTGATAAAAGGAGTGATAATGTATGAAAAAGTATGATGTAATTACCATAGGGGGAAGTGCAGCTGGTATTGTAGCAGCAACAACAGGAAAATGCTGTTATCCAAACAAAAGTTTCTTAATGATTAGAAAAGAAAAGGATGCACTAGTTCCTTGTGGTATACCATATGTATTTGGTTTTTTAGGAACAACTCAAAAAAACATAATTCCTTTAGATCCAATTTTAAATGCCGGTATTGACTTTCTACAAGATGAAGTTACAAAAATTGATAGACAAAACAAATTAGTAATAACAAAAAGCGGACAAGAATTTCAATATGAAAAACTAATTATTGCTACCGGCTCAAAACCTTATGTCCCAGATATAAAAGGAAAAAATTTAGAAAATGTTTTCGTTGTTCCAAAAAATAAAGAATACTTAGATAAGATGCTTGAAAAACTTAATAATTTAAATAAGATTATCGTTATCGGCGCTGGTTTTATCGGAATAGAGGTTTCAGAACAATTGACATATTCTGGTAAAAATGTAACAATCATAGAAATACTTCCTCATATTTTAGGCAAAGCTTTTGACAGTGATATAGCAAAAATAGCTCAAGATGAACTTGAAAAATTAGGTGTGAAAATTTTAACAAATACCAAAGTTGTCGAAATAGTTGGAAATGAAAAAGTTAAAGGTGTGGCATTAGAAAAGGGAGAAATTTTAGAAGCAGATGCTGTAATTTTTGCTACTGGATATGTTCCAAATACAGATCTAGCTAAAGAAGCAGGTTTAGGATTAAATAAATATAATGCTATTAGAGTGGACAGCTATATGAGAACTGATGATCTTGATATTTTTGCAGTAGGTGATTGTGCTCAAAAAGTTGATTTTATAACAAGAAGAAGTGTACCAGTAATGTTGGCTTCAACAGCTACAGCTGAAGCTCTAATTGCTGGAATGAACTTATACAAATTATCTACAGTTAGAAGTTTCCTTGGAACAATTGCTATATTTTCTACAAAAATTGGTAATAAGGTTTTTGCATCAGCCGGATTAACTGAGGAAGAAGCTGGAAAAAATGGCTTTGATATTAAAGTAGGATACTTTGAAGGCATTGACAAACATCCAGGTTCCCTACCAAATGCTAATAAGCAAATAGTAAAGCTAATTGTATCAAAGGAATCAGATACAGTAATCGGTGGAGAAGTAGTAGGCGGTGATTCAGCAGGAGAATTAATAAATTTAATTGGAATGGTAATTCAAAATAATGTAACAATCACTGAATTATTTATCTCACAAATTGGAACACATCCTCTTTTAACTTCTGCTCCAACAGCTTATCCTGTGATAAAAGCAGCTCAAAATGTTTTCCTTTCTAAATAATAAAAGTATATATCCTTCTCGCCCCTATTTACGGGGCGAGGTTTTTTAATTAATTTAAAAAAATTGTATAAAGTGTGAGGTTTGTATTGTCATTTATCTGACTGAAAATACTATTATAAAATATTTGTAGAAGGTGTGGATTATGTATGGAAAATGCCATTGAAATGCTATTCACTCCAATTACGAAAATCTTCTAAGTAGAGGATTTTACAGACGAGACGAATGGAAACATGAAAGAGGTAGAGAATGGTGAAATATTTTTTTCTAATTTTAACAATTATCAATATTAAAATAAACAGGCACCAATTACGGTGCCTGTACATTTTTTCATCTTTACTTTTATCAAAAAGGATAAAAACCTAGATCTAAACTGTTTTTTTCAAAAACGAATTCGATCATTTTTTCGACTAGTTCAACATGACTTTCTTCCCAATGTTTTAATCTCTCCAAAATTACTTTGAGTTTTTCATCTCCTATCTCCTCGGCTCTTTTAGCTGCTTTGTCATAGTAATTTACAAAATCTTTTTCAATTAACAATGCCATACGCAAAATTGATAAATCTTTTAAATCATCTTCTGATGGAGATTTATCAAGTTTTTGAGATTTAAATCTTTCTTCAAAAAAATCCTTTGTTGTATCAACTGAAGCAACAGGTATTTCTGAATTCTCTTCCATTGCTTTTCTTACTTTTCTAATGTACTCTGTGTGCTCTTTTTCCATATTTTGCAAAAATTCTAAAACTTCCTTTGCAAGCAAATTCTTTATTTCTTCCTTTTTTGCTTTGTAAAACTTATATCCTTCTATTTCAAAATTTTCTGCAACTTTTAAAATATCTTCAATTGACATCATTTTCCCCCCTTTGTAAGAAACTCATCAATACCTCTTGCAGCCCAATAACCATCAGCCACACCATGAATAATGTCTGGACCGTTTACAATATCTCCACCTGCAAATAACCATTCAATTGATGTTTGTCTATACTCATTTGTCAAAATTCTACCTCTAACAAATTCAAGTTTCTCTTTTAACTCTTCTGGAAGATAACTGTAATCGGGAGCTTGACCAATTGCTTCTACTACCATATCGGCATCGAGATATAACTTTTGTTCTTCATCAAATTTTGGATTAAATCTCTTATTTTCGTCAAAGACTTCAACACATTTTTTGAGTTCTACTCCTTTAACTTTATCATCATCAATAATTATTCGTACAGGGCCCCAACCTGGATAAAATTTTACACCTTCCTCTAAACCTTCTTCAATTTCTTCCATATCCGCTGGCATTTCTTCATAATTTCTTTCTAAACATGTAACTTTTACATCCACACTACCATATTCCATATTTTGTAGCCTTGCCATTGAACGTGCAACATCCATCGCAACATTTCCTCCACCTATTACTACTAAGCTTTTTGGAATCTTTGGTTTTGGCCCTTCTCCTCTTAGATAATCTCTAATTTCTCTAAGCAGTGGTAATGCTTGAATCACATCTTCATGTTCAGTACCTGGAACATTTGTACTTCTTCCTAATGTAAAACCAGTTGAAACAAAAACTGCATCAAATTGTTCTTTTAATTTTTGTAAAGGAATTTCTTTACCAACTGAAACACCAACATGTATTTTAACTCCTAAAGCTTGAATAAAAGAAATATCTTTATCAAGTGCTTCATCAGGTAATCTATATGAAGGTATTCCGTATCTCATTACACCGCCTGGTTTCGATAAAGCTTCAAATACTTCTACCTCATAACCCATTGTTGCCAAGAAGTATGCAGCAGAAAGACCAGCAGGTCCCGAACCAACAATTGCAACCTTTTTATCCTTCTTAGCTGGTTTTATATCATCTAATACTTTTTCATACTCAGGAACATTGTCTACTATATATCTTTTAAGCCATCTAATAGCTATTGCTTCTCCACGATTACCAATTGAACAGGCTTCTTCACATCTGTGAGTACAAACACGTCCACATACTGCTGAAAATGGATTTGCACCTAACATATTATTACTTTCATCACCTTTTAAAAGCCATCTTAAAGCATCTTTTAAATCGTCTTTCCATATTGCTTTAATGTATTCAGGAATTTGCATGTGTTGAGGACATCTATCTGTACATAGAGCACATTCTACACAACGAGCTGCTTCATGCATAGCTTTTTCTTTACTATATCCCTTTACATATTCTATAAAAGATTTTGCTCTTTCTTCTCCCTCTATCATTTCCATTTCAACTCTTTCAAGTTCTAACAAATCCGAATCATCGTCTCTTACCCAACCAATTGGGACTTCATCCACGCCATGAATACCCTTTTCAGTTGGTGCAAATACAAAATCTTCTGGTTTAGGAGAAATGTGTATATATTCTCTTGTCATTTTTAATGATCCAGTGGTACATATATCTACACACATTGCACAAAACGAACATCTACCATAATCTATAACTGGACGTTGGGGTTTCTTCCCATATTCATGAGGTAAATCATCTACTTCAACCATTTTAATAGCATCTGTAGGACAAATTTTTGCACAAGTAGCACATCCAATACATTCATTCCAATCATTAACGTGGAAGCCTCTATATCTTTCCGCTGCTTCTCTTTTAACATATGGTACTTTTATAGTAACTGGTTTTCTAAACATGTATTTCCATGCTTTTATAGGAGCAAAAAACTCTTTTTTAGGAATTGTATTATTTGCCATCGCAGCACCTCCTTACCTGTCTACCTCTGGGGCACATACACCCATGGTATCAAGCCAAATTGGAACATCCTCAATTCTTGTACCAGGCAAATATTTTTCAATACCATACAAGGTTTGTGGATAAGATGCTCCTCTAACTACAATTCTATATGGTTTTTCTCCACCATCTGAAACTACATAGTATCCATATTCTCCTCTTGATGCTTCTACATGTACATACACTGAACCTTTTGGAACCCTAAATCTTAAAGCATTTCCCTCACTAATTGGGACATTAACTTTTCCTTCAGGCATTCTTTCTAAACATTGTCTTATTATCTTAATACTTTGTGGAATTTCCCTGAATTTCAAATAAACCCTTGAGAAAGCATCTCCTTCTGTTGCAGTTGGAACTTCAAAATCAACTTTATCATAATATAAATAAGGATCTACTTTTCTAATATCATATGGTACACCTGTTGCTCTAAGACCTATACCAGTAACTCCCATTTCAAGAGCTGTTTCCCTGTCTAGTAAAGCTATACCTCTTAATCTTGTTTGAACAATTCTATTTTTGAAAATCAAATTTTCAAATTCTGGTAATCTTCCTTCAAGATAGTCCAGGAACTTTACTATCATTTCTTGTACCTTTGGTGTCATATCTTTTCTAACACCACCTGGTACTATATACATATGGTAAATACGGGCGCCAGATAGATTTTCAAATATATCTAAAATTCGATCTCTATCTGCAATACCCCAATATGGACCAGTATACAATCCTAATGGCCCTCCTATTCCAGCCATACTCATCAAATGTACCGCAATTCTTGCAAGTTCTAGAACTATCATTCGAATCCACTGTGCTCTCTCAGGTACTTCTACATTTGCAAGTTTTTCAACAGCAAGTGCATAAACAACTTCGTTAATATCGGGTTCTGGAACACATATTCTTGGAATTAAAGCAAGATTCTGATACCAAAGTCTTCTTTCCATTAATTTTTCAAATCCCCTATGTAAAAATCCTGGAAGCGGTCTTGCTTTGACTACAGTATCACCTTCGACATACATATGCACACTAAAATTACCATGCATTCCGGGATGATTAGGTCCAAAAAAGAGTTTTACTTCACCCATTTATATCACCTCTTATTATCTTAGCTTCATGAATAACATCTTTCTGATATTCTCTATCAGGGAATTTTTTCTTAGAATATTCAAGAGGATCAAAGTCTTTTCTCAAAGGTGGTAAATCATCCCAATTTTCCAAAAATAATGGTTTCATATCATCATTTCCTTCAAACTTTATTCCAAAAAATTCAAAAAGCTCTCTTTCATAATATCTTGCAACTGGCCAAAGATGTTTGACAGTAACAAATTCAGGATTTTTTCTACTTATTTTTGTAGAAACTATTATTTTCCCACCATCGTTCCAAGAATAAAGTATATAAACTAACTCAAATTTACCTTCATCTATCCAATCAACAGCTGAAAGTAGCGAAAGATGGTAATATCCTTCACTTTTAAGTAAAGAAAGCGCTGGCAAAACACTCTCGGGTTTTAAATCAATTTTAACTTCTCTTTCGTCTATTTCAGTGACTTCAAATTTCTTAACCACATTGTTTAGTTTTTCTAACGCATTACTCATGAAATTCGTCATGTACAAACACCTCCCCGAGAGTTCTTAATTGATTTTGTTTATACCATTCATAATTTTCTTTATATTTTCTCCAACCATTTGCTTCTCCATTTCTTATCATTCTCATTAATTCATTGAACGCATTTAATAAAGCTTCTGGCCTTGGCATACATCCAGCAATATATAAATCAACTGGAATGTAATTTTCCAATTTGTTTATAGTTGCATAAGAATCATAGTAAATACCACCATTTAAGGTACAAGAACCAAAACCTATCACATATTTTGGTTCAGGCATCAATTCATAAGTATATATTACTCTTCTCAAAGTTTTTGTGCTCAAATATCCTGTAATAAACAATATATCAGCCTGTCTAGGAGTAGCCATTGGTCCCATACCAAATCTTTCCATATCAAACCTAGAAGTCATCGATGGTGGAAGTTCTATTGCCCCACAACCTGTACAATAGTGAAGCATCCACAAAGATCTACTTCGAAGTTGATCAGCTATTTTTTCCCAAATTCCTCTTTCATTAGTATTCATTCATTATCACCTCCTAAAATACCCATCCTAATAGTACAAACAATACCTGGACAAATGCCAGAGATAATGGTACACTCCAGTAAAATTTCACAACTTGTTCAATTCTAAACCTTGGAAGAACAGCACTAATCATTGTAGCTA
>JASKLO010000037.1 GCA_030153605.1 Thermosipho sp. (in: thermotogales) | reverse complement strand
CTTCAGCAGAAAACTTCCTTCTCATACCTTTCACTCCCCCTCATGAAAAATTATACTCTCTACTTTCTAACTGTCCAATCCTTCAGGGGAGCAGTATAATACTATCTACAATCTTTCTAAAAGTGTTTTCAATTAATTTAAGTTTTTCTTCTGATACTTTTCTTGTTTTTGCAAATGAATAAATATAAACCTTTAGTTTTGGTTCTGTACCAGAAGGTCTTATAGCATACCAACTTCCATCATTAAAGAAGAACCTCAAAACATTGGAAGATGGTATATGTTTTTGATTTACTTTTCCAATAACATTTCCGTCTTTGTCATATTCATTTCCATCGAGATAGTCAATATATCTTTCTAAGTGTAAATCTCCAATTTGTTTTGGGAAACTTTTTCTATAATATTTCATAATGTTCTTAATTTTTTCCATTCCCTCAATTCCTTCATAAATGAGCGAAAAGTTGTTTTCAAGATAATAACCATATTTCTCATATAAATCATTTAAGACGTCAACAAGAGTTTTTCCAAATTTCTTGTAATAACCTGCTGCTTCTGAAACTACCATGGCAGAAATAACTCCATCTTTATCTCTTACAAAGTTTCCTGTTACAAACCCAATACTTTCTTCGTATCCAAATTCAAATTGATATCCTTCTTTTTCTAATTTGTTTTCAAGCCCACATATATTTTTAAAACCAGTAAGAGTTTCAAAAGTAAGAACCTTATATTCATTTGCGACCATTTTTCCAAGATTTCCTGTGACAATTGATTTAATGATCATACTTTTCTCAGATAATAAATTTTTCTTACTCCTCTGGCTAAGGAGATATTGAATAAGAATAGCTCCAGTTTGGTTACCGTTTAAAGCAACATATTCTCCGTTGTGTTTAACCATAACTGCTAGTCTATCACAGTCTGGATCAGTAGCAAGGACAATATCAGCATCTTTTTCTTTTGCGAGTTCTAAAGCAAGTTTAAAAGCATTAATATCTTCTGGATTTGGATAGCCTACAGTTGAAAAATCTGGATCAGGAAGTTCTTGTTCTTTAACTATATAAACGTTGTTAAAACCTCTTTCTTTAAGAATATGTCTTACATGAATGTTTCCGGTTCCATTTAATGGAGTATATACAATTTTAATATTTTTATCAATATCATCATTCAAAGAAAGGCTCAAAACTTTTTGATAGTAAACATTATCTATTTCTTTTCTTATAATTTTAATTAGTCCTTTTGAAATTCCTTCATCAAAAGGAATTTGTTTAATAACACCAAAATCTTTAATTTTTCTCATGTTTTCTTGAACAGGAGTTGCAACATCATCAAGTATTTGAGAACCTTCTTCCCAGTATACTTTGTAGCCATTGTATTCAGGAGGGTTATGACTTGCCGTGATAACTATTCCTGCAGTAGTCTTTAAGTATCTGACGGCAAAGGAAAGCATAGGAGTTGGTCTTATATCATCAAAAATATAAACTTTAATTCCATTTCCTGCAAGAACTTCTGCGGCAATTCTTGCAAAATCTTTTGAAAAATGTCTTACATCGTAAGCAATAACAACACCTCTTTGAGCGCGCTCCTCACCTTTGGAATTAATAAAATCAGCAAGAGCTTGTGTGACTCTTGCTACAACATATTTATTCATTCTATTGGTTCCGGCACCAATTTTACCTCTAAGCCCAGCTGTTCCAAATTCAAGGTCTTGGAAAAATCTTTCTTTTATTTCTTCTTCGTTTCCCTGTATTGATAAAAGTTCTTTTTTGATTTCTTCGTCTATGTATGGACTTTCAAGCCATCGTTTATATTCTTTCAAATAATCATTCATGTTTTAACACCTCCTCTTTTTTCAATTTTACCATAGAATAAATCTTGAATCCATTAGACAATTTTAAACGAAAAAAATTAGAGATGTAAGCGTTTACATAAAAATGAGTTATTTATAGAAAAATTAAGAATTTTTAAGATAAAATCGATTAATTTCCTATAATTTTAAAGAAATAAATTTGGATTTTATACATTTAATATGCTAATCTCTCTATGACTAATGTAAGCGTTTACAAAATCAAGGAGGTGAAAGTATGAAAAAACTTCTTATCATTTCTTTAGTGCTTCTTGGTTTGTTTGTTTTTTCTGCAAAAATTGTATTTTGGACCGCACCAAATCCCTTACAAGAAGAATTCTGGAAACCCTTGGTTGAAGAATGGAATAACAATCATCCTGAAGCACAAATTGATTGGAAAACAATTCCTGCAGCTGGAAGCTCCGAAGAAGCAATTTTAACAGCAGTTGCTGCAGGAAGCGCTCCAGATTTTTGTACTAATATCTTTAGTGGTTTTGCTGCGCAACTTGCTGAGCAAGGTATCATAATTCCATTAGATGAAGAATATGGCCAGGAATTTTTTGATTTAGTAAAAACAAGAAAAATGGAAAATGTCATTGAAGGATGGAAATTGAACAATCATTATTACGTTTTCCCAATATATTCCAACCCAATCTTGATGTGGTGGAGAAAAGATAAACTTCAAGAATTAGGTTTTGATAAACCTCCAAGAACATATTCAGATATATATGAAGTTGCCAAAAAATATGCCAATCCTCCTGATAGATATGCTATGCAAGTTGTGCAAGGTAGAAATTGGTGGGACAGATGGTTTGATTTCATAACCTATTATTATGCAGCAAGTTCTGGAAAGTCGTATATAGATACAAAACGTTATAGAGCTACATTTAATGATGAATACGGAAAAGCTGTTGCAGAATTTATCTATACCATGTTCAAGAATAAATGGACAGCGGTTGAGATGGGGAACCAGTTTTCCTTGTCAACAGGGAAAGCTTTAGGAGTTTTACAGGGCCCCTGGTCACTAAATTGGGCAAAAAATACTTATCCAGAAGTATATGAAAATATTTGGATTTCGCCACCTCCTGTTCCAGATAATTATAGCGGGGGACCAATAAAAACTTTTGCTGATACAAAGGGTTTAGTAGTATTTAGTCATTCAAAATATAAGAAAGAAATTTTCGAATTTATTAAATGGGTATTTGGAAATCCAGAGAACGATGTTAGATGGATAGAAATAACAAAAATGCCACCAGCAAGAGAAGATTTAACAACAAATCCTTTATTTGAGAAATTCATGAAAGAAGACCCATATTTTGCAGCATATGCTAAGGAAGTAGGGAATGCAATTCCTCCAGCTTTAGTTTCAAACACAATAGACATACAAGATGCAATGACGGTTTACCTTATTGAACCTTTAATGTATCTTAAAAGCACACCTGAAGATGCTCTCAATAAATGTGTAAAGGAAATAAATAAAATACTTTATTAAAGGGAGGGGTAGTTCATGAAAAGATATTTTATTTTAATTCTGATTCTTATGTCAGTTTTGGCTTTATCCTTTACATTAAAGGTTGAAGCCGGTAGCGTGGAAGTTCCTTTTGTTATGAAAATGTCAGACTTTCTTGACTATTTACCTGAAGATGTAGATCCTTACTGGGATGCTATAAGAGTAAAAGTTGAAGGAAATTATGTTCCTTTCCAAATCGATGATGTAGATGGTAACGGAAGAATATCTGGGGATGATTATTTGATGTTCCTTGCAAAAGGAAATTGCGAAATAATAATTCCCGAAATTGAAATGGGAGTAGTTAATTTTGAAAATTATTTTGAAGTAAACAAAGAAGAGAATAAATGGGTAGTAAGTGGAGGAAATGGTGAAAAATTTGAAGTGGACGATCATGGATTTATTCATGTTACAAAATATGGTGATGTTGAAGGAACACTTTTAGATGAAATTGGAATTTTGAGAGTTGCTGGATTTGCAAATAGTACTTATTACGTTAACGGGGAACTTGGTAAACATTTTGAAGAAGTATCGTATGCTTTCGAGCCAGTATCAATTAAAGTAGTACCAGGTCCGGTTGCTTTTAGTGTTTATGCAAAATTAAGATCTATTACTTTTTCTGGGCTTGATCAATACTTAATTACTCATGTGTTTAAAAATGGAGATATATTGGTGGACAATAATATTTCATTCAGAAATTATGCAGACTTGATGAAATTACAACATATGGTGACAAGAGTTCTTACAAGCGTTGATGGAGATGCTCTACATGTATTACCTGTTTTTAGAAAAATGGTTTGGGCTGATCAACTCAACATAACACCATATGAATACTGGCTTGAAAGAAATGCATTAAAGTTAGTAAATAACAAACCATATATTGTATTCCCTGCAAAAGATTCGATGAAACCTTTATGGTGGGGAGCAACATACATTTTTGCTTCTCAAGAAAGATGGAGAGGAAATTATTCTGAAAAATACAAATTGGGAATTGCAGAAATTTTACCAGAAATCCCTGTTGTGAAAGATAATTTTGTGGATTGGATCAACGGAAACACTTGGGTATTCGAATCACAGGAATTTAGAGATGGAATCTTTAAGTGGATTCCTGGTGAATTTGAGGCATTTGAAGCAACAAAAGGCGCATACCCAACTGATATGAATTTATGGCCTAATAGATACTATGCTGGTCAAGAAGTGAATTTCACAAGATTATATAGTATTTATAAATCTAAAGATCTTTCTGAATGGATTAAATTCTTAGAAGTAAAAAGTGATTCTTTTAGAAGCTTAAAAATAGTAAAATAGTGTTGCGGGGGGGAACTTTTCCCCGCAACTTTAAAAACAAGGGGGAATAAAATTGGCAACGATAGAAGATGTAGCAAAAAAAGCAGGTGTTTCCATAGCAACTGTATCGAGAGTTCTAAATAATGCAAAGAATGTCTCGGAAAAAACAAAGCTTAAAGTATGGAAAGCTATTGAAGAATTGAATTACAAACCTAAAATTCTTGCCTCTGCTTTAGCAAGGCACAAGGAAAGATTTAGAGTTGGAATATGTGAAAGTAAAAGATTGATGGATATGGAAAAAGAAAAAGTGATTCCAGAATTTTACACGGTAATTCTAACTGCTTTGGAAAAAACTGGTGAAGCATATGGTATTAAATTTTGCAAAATGGATTTGTTTAATCCAATTGAGTGTGATGGTTATATTTTGGTGGGCGGTGACACAACTAAAGAAGTAATTGAGGAATATAGAAGACTAAAAAAACCTTTTTTACTATTAGATCATTATATTCCCGGTGAAAAAGTTGATTGTATTGTTACAAATGGTTTTGATGGAGCATATTTTGCAACAAAATATTTAATAAACAAAGGATTAAGGAAAATTTATCATATTCATGGACCATTGAATTCTTACGGATTTAAAGGAAGATTTGAGGGATATACCAGTGCAATGGAAGAAGCAGGACTTCTTCCAAAATATTATGAATATGATGATGTAAAAGATAACATGTCTGATGTAATAGACTTTATGCTAAGAAAGAACGAAAGACCTGAAGCAATATTTGCGTCAAATGATATTACTGCAATGAGGGTAATAAGGGAATTGAAAAAGAAAAATATTAAAATACCAAAAGATGTTTCAGTAATAGGCTTTGATGATATTATTAGTGCCGAAGATTTTGACCCGCCTTTGACAACTTTAAAAGTTTTTAAAGATGAAATGGGATCACTAGCGGCAAAGAGAATCTATGAGCTTTTAGTGGGACATGACTTGCATCCAGTGATGATGTCTCTATTTACAAAATTTATCAAAAGAAAAAGTTCTATTTAGGGGTGATATTTTTGTCTTCTAAATTAAGGAAAAGGGAAAATTATTTAGGATGGGGTTTTTCTTCCATCTATTTAATATACACTGCAATTTTTTGGGGCTATCCATTTGTCTGGTTAGTTATTCTTTCTTTTTCAAAATGGAATTTTTTTGGAACGCCACGTCCTGTTGGATTAAAAAATTTTATAAGGCTTTTCAGTGATCCAATTTTTTGGAGAATTTTTTTAAACACTGTTAATTTCATGGTTTATTTTATTCCAATGGTTCTTATATTATCGATACTCTTTGCACTTGCCTTATACAGAGTGAATATATTTAGAACGTTTTTTGCTTTAAGTTTTTTGGTTGCCAATGTTTCTTCTGGGGTGGCATATTCTATACTTTTTTCCAATCTTTTTTCAGAGAGTGGTCCAATAAATAGTTTATTGTATAAAAATTTCGGATTTACCATTCCTTGGTTTAGCGACCCACAACTTGCGCTTCTTTCAATAGCAATAATGGTAACATGGAAATTTGTAGGCTATTATGGATTAATTTTATTTGCAGGTTTAAATGCTATTCCAAAGTCATTATATGAGGCAGCAGAACTTGATGGCGCTACTAATTGGCAAAAATTCTGGAAAATAACTTTTCCATTAATTAACCCTGCGTTAACTACTGTACTAGTTTTTGCCGTCAATTTGACTTTTGGAATATTTACAGAACCATATATGATAACAGGTGGAGGTCCAATGAGAAGAACTTTAACTTTTATGATGCATATTTATACCACAGCTTTTCAGAGAATGGATCCTTCTTACGCCGCAAGTTTAGCTGTAATAACGGGACTTCTAAGTTATGGATGTGTTTTACTTGTTCGCTTCTTGGTTGAAAGAGAGGTGTCTCTTGTATGACAAAATCTCAAAAGAGAAGATTTCCATTCATTACTTTCACGCTACTTTTCATTGGATCAATAATATGGATTTATCCATATTTCTGGCTTCTTTTTTCATCTTTTAAACCTACAAGTGAAATTTATACACGCTTTTGGCCGACCAAATTTACAATAGAACATTATAAATTTATATTTTTAATGTCAGATAAACTACAAAGACCTTTTTTAAGAGCACTTTTAAATAGTATTTTCATATCAGTTACAATTACCTTTTCTGTAATTGTTTCATCAGCATTTTTTGGATTTATTTTGTCAAAGGTTCGATTTAAAGGAAAAAAAGGTGTTTTTAACTTTATTCTCTTTCAAATGCTCTTTCCAGGGTTTATGTTTATTGTTCCTTTGTTTGTTTTAATTAAAACACTTGGATTATTAAATACATATTCAGCTATAATTTTGCCTTCTATAATTAGTGCATGGGGAAGCTTTATGTTTGCACAAACATTTAAATCTATTCCAGACGATTATATAGAAGCAGCTAAGATAGATGGGGCAAATACTTTTTGGATTGTAACCAGAGTTATGTTTCCACTTGCACGTTCTACAGCATCTATCGTAGGCTTATTTACATTTATAGGTGCATGGGATAACTTTATGTGGCCATTGATTGTTATGAAAGATTATAACAAAATGCCATTGTCAGTTTTACTTGCAAGTTTCAACCATGAGTATAGCAGCTATGTTGGTCCTATACTTGCTGGCTCAGTGATTCAAACGATACCTATGGTTTTAATTTTCTTGATTTTCAGAAAATATTTCTTACAAGGAATTTCAGTATCTTTAAAATAAATTATGAGAGGAGGAATTTTTATGGAGCTTAAGCTTGAACGCCACCCAAGAAATCCTTTGTTTGCACCAAACCCAAATCATCTTTGGGAAAGTAGATTTGTTTTTAATCCTGCGGTAGTATATGATGGAGAATTATTTCATATGCTTTACAGGGCCCAAGGCGAAGATAAGGTCTCTAGAATGGGTTATGCTGTAAGCATTGATGGAGTAAACTGGAATAGATTTGAAAAACCTGTTTTTTCTCCGGCATCCCAAGAAGAATTATATGGGGTTGAAGATCCCAGAATTACATATTTAGATGGATATTATTATTTAAATTATACTGCTTATTCTCCCACAGGAATAAAAGTAGCAATGGCTCGAACCAAAAACTTTATAACATACGAAAGATTTGGTGCCATACTACCTGAAAGTCCAAATAAGGATGCCGCATTGTTTCCTGAAAAAATTAATGGAAAATATGTTCTTATTCACAGATTAGAACCAGATATTTGGCTGGCTTTCTCAGATGATTTGATTCACTGGGGAGATTATGTGAAAATAGCATCTCCTAGAAAAGATTACTGGGATAACGTTAAAATAGGTGCTGGCGCTCCTCCAATAAAAACAGAAGATGGTTGGCTTCTTTTATACCATGGAGTTCAAGAAGGCCCAAGGTATATTTACAGATTGGGATTTATTGTACTAGACCTCAATGATCCTACAAAAGTTATTAAACGTTCTGAAGAACCCATTTTAGAACCTGAAGAGGATTGGGAAATTTTTGGAGGAGTTCCAAATGTTGTGTTTTCTGATGCAATGGTTAGATATAAAGATAAATATTATGTTTATTACGGAGCAGCTGATAATTATATTGCACTTGCAACAATTGATGTTGAAAAAGTTCACAAATGGATGAGGGGGTAAATAATATATGTTTAAAGTAGCTATAGTTGGTGCTGGAAGCGCCGTTTTTTCTTTAAGAATTATAAGTGATTTTACAAAAATACCTAAATTTAAGAATGTTGAAATTTGCTTGATGGATATTGATGAAACAAGGTTAAATTCAACATTTATACTTGCAAATAAATTGAATGAAGAAATGGAATCTCAATTAGAATTTAAGACCACAACAAACCTTGATGAAGCAATTGATGGAGCAAGATTTGTAATTAATACCGCAATGGCTGGTGGACATGACTATTTAGAAAAAGTTAGGAAAATTGGAGAAAAATGGGGGTACTATAGAGGAATAGACTCTCAAGAATTTAATATGGTTTCAGATTATTATACAATATCAAATTTCAATCAATTGGATTTATTTTTAAAAGTTGCAAGATTAGTTGAAGAAAAAGGAGAAAAAGGCGCGTGGTTATTACAAGCTGCAAATCCTGTATTTGAAGGAACCACATTGATTTTAAGAAATGTTCCTATAAATATGGTTGGATTTTGTCATGGACACTATGGTGTGCATCATATTGCTGAAATTTTAGGATTGGATATCAACAAACTAGATTGGCAAGTTGCAGGTGTTAATCACGGTATCTGGTTAAACAGATTTTTGTATGATGATAAAAACGCTTATGAAATATTAGATGAGTGGATAAAAAATAATGTTTATGAACCAAAGCATCCTTTTGATGATCAACTTTCCCCTGCAGCTATTGATATGTATAAATTTTACGGGCAAATGCCAATAGGAGATACAGTGAGAAATTCTTCTTGGAAATTTCACTATAACCTAGAAACAAAGAAAAAATGGTATGGAAAGTTTGGAGGAGCAGATTCAGAAATTGGCTGGAAATGGTATCAGGATAACATAAGAGGAATAACGGAAACAATAAATAAACTTGCGTATTATGTTTCAATGAATCCGAATATTAAATTGTTGGATTACAATCTTTATAAGGACTATTTAAATATTGAAATTTTCAAAGAAGAAATTGAAAATATAATTAACCCGGAAAAATTTAGCGGAGAACAACACGTTCCATTTATAGATTCCATAGTTAACAATAAAAAACAACGATTTGTTGTTAACATATTAAATAATGGAGTTATAGAAGGAATCGATGATGATGTTGCAGTTGAAATTCCTGCGTGGGTAGATTCTTCTGGAATACACCCTGAAGAAATAAATCCAAAATTATCAAAAAGAGTTATTAAGTACTACTTAGCACCAAGAATAATGAGGATGGAAATGGCACTTGAAGCGTTTACTAAAGGAGATATAAATGTTTTAAAAGAAATTCTCTTTAGAGACCCAAGAACTAGATCAGAAGATCAGGTGGAAGGAGTGTTAAATGAAATAATGAATTTACCAGAGAACAGAAAAATGAGGGAACATTATAAGAGGTGATTATATGAGAAAGGTTTTAATTTTTATATTTTTATTTTTAGTGGTAGTTTCAATTTCGCAAATTAATATAAATCATTTAGAATTTTTAGGAGAAGATTTTGTATTAAACGGAGAAATTGTAAGAGGATACTTTGTATATGCAGATAAAACCTCAGATGGGTATAGAAAAATTCCAGCAAAAGGTGAAGGAGATGTATGTGTTGATGATGTAGCAAGAGTAGTAGTAACATATGTTGAAATGTATGAGTTAACTGGAGACAAAAAATATCTTGATTTAGCAAAAAAGGCAGCAAAATTTATTGTTAAAATGCAAGATTATGATGGAGATTTTTATAACTTTGCATATATTGACGGTACTATCAACAAGACAGGTATAACAAGCTCTAAACAACATTCATGGTGGGCCGTAAGGGCCTTTTGGGCATTATCAAAGATTGCAAAATATGACACAACTTTCCTTGAAAATGCCAAAAAAGCTTATGAACTTTTATCCAATTATGTTGTAAAAGGATTATTAAATGGAGTTGGTGATCAGACAACAGTTTATATCATTGGCTTGTGTGCATTAAATGATTTAGGAATAGATGTTAAAAAAGAAATTAGAAATTCTGCAGATGCTATTTTGGAATTATATCTATATGGATTTTTTAATACTTATAAAGAGAAAATACTCTGGCATGGATGGGGAAATAGGTATGTAGAAGCTCTTGTTGAAAGTTATAAAGTTTTAAAAGATAAAAAATATTTAGAATATGCACGAAAGGCTTTAGAAATTGAAGGGCCGATTTTTCTTTCAACAGGATTTATATATGAAATTTCGGATAAAGTAAAACTTTTTCCAGAACTTTCTTATGCTGTTGAAAGCATTACTGTTGGTGCAATTAAATACTATCTTGAAACAAAAGATGAAGAGATAGGAATTTTGGCTTCTTTGATGGCTGGATGGTATAAAGGACTTAATCGACTCGGAAAACCGATGTACGGACCTAATGGAGAAGGATATGATGGTTTGGAATTTGCTCACATAAACTACAACGCGGGGGCAGAGTCAACTATATCAGCAGTAAGAACTATGTTATTTTTAGAAATGATGCATGAATATTTAAAGAAATTCTCTGAAGGCAAAGTTTTAAAATCACATCCATTAATTGTTTTAGAAGCCGAGGCTGGTGACTGGGGCTTATCAGATGTTAAAGTTCTGGTTGATGGAAAATTTGGAGGTTCAAGTGCTCTTTCATTTGAAGATAACTTAAGACTCAAGTTTAATGTTCCAACTGGATTTTATGATATTGTAGTAGTCGGAAATGGTGAATATGATTGTACAGTTATATCTGGAAATGATAAGCTATCTGGAGTTTTAAATGAAAATTACGTTCATCTTGGAAAGTTAAACCTAGGACAATTTAAAGTTGTTTTGAAAGGTAACGGAATAATTGACCAAGTTGTTTTAATTCCAGAAAAAATTGGAATTTCAACTACAGATATTTCAATTTTTTATGAAAATGGTACTCTAAAGATAAAAGAAGAAAAAGTAGATGCTACAGAAGTTGAAAATAAAACAGAAAACTTTGTTACATTTGATATAGTGAAAAATTTTCTTTTGTTTGATCTTGAAAATGTTTTAAATAACAACGGAATTGCTGATTCAATAAATGAAAAAGGAAATTTTGATAATCTAGGCTCAGTTCTTGGTAGTTATCTTCCAGAAGAAATAATAGATAAGGTAAAAGAATATAAAATACCATTTAAAATATTTACAAAAGGGAACGATAATATAAGGTGTAATGGGCAGATTATTAAGTTTGAAAAAGTATTTGTGAAAAACTTATATCTTTTAGTTGCGGCAAATCATGGAAATTATAATGTAAGTTTTATGGTAAATGATAAAAAATTTGAAGTGGAAATTCCTGATTGGTGTTCTGAAAAGGTTGAAATTATTTCAGATTATAGATTTACTTCAACAGGGGAAAAACAATTCATTAAATGTGGCTTAAAAGTTCTCAAACTTGAAATAAACGATTTTATTGATGAAATAAAACTTCCAAACGAGATAAATGTTCATATTTTTTCCATTACAGGAGAACAGTAATTAAATATATCCGAAATACTAAACGATAAAAGATAAAGGTTTTTCATGAATCGAAACAATATGTATATAGATTGGTATTTATTAGTAAATAAAATAGTAATTACTAGTAAAATTAAAAAACATGGCTTTGGTGTAAATCCAAAGCCATGTTAATTTTTTTATATTTATATATGAATTGCCCATTTTCCTTCAAAAGCACCAAGTAATGTTTCTGTTAAAGTAGGATGAGGATGTATTGCTTCGCTAACTTGATGAGAAGTCATACCATATTTTACTGCTAATACACCTTCCATAATCATATCAGTTGCACTAGGAGATACAACAGTTACACCTAAAACTTTTCCAGTTTCCTTGTCTTCTATTACTTTAGCAAAGCCTGCTTTTTCTTCCATAGTTCTTGCCCTTCCGTTTGCTGAAACAGGAAATTTCCAAACATTTATTTTATCTGCATCTATGTCTTTTTCTCTTAAACCAACGGATGCAATTTCCGGATTTGAAAAGATTATAGCTGGAACTGCGGAATAGTCCATTTCCATTTCTTCTCCGGCAATATTGTGTGCAGCAACCAAACCTTCATACATTGCAACATGTGCAAGCATGATTTGTCCTCTTATATCACCTATTGCATATACATTATCAATGTTTGTTTTCATTTTTTTGTCAGTAATAATTCCTCTGTCGATTTTTACTCCAAGGTTTTTAATATCATCTGTTATATTTGGTTTTCTACCTACTGCAAGTAAGACTCTCTCAGCTTCTATTTTTTCACCATCAACAGTTGCAATATAATTTAATTCTTTTTTTACTTCTTCAACTTTTTTCCCTTCTAATATCTTAACCTTTTTCTTCTTCAATTCTTTCTTAATTTCTTCGGCTACATCTTTGTCTTCATATGGTAAAATGTGGTCAGCAAGTTCAACAATTGTGACGTCAACACCGAAAGAGGAAAAAAACGTTGCAAATTCAACACCAATAACTCCGCCGCCAATAATGAGTAAACTTTTTGGAAATTCTTTAATTTTAAATACATCATCACTTGTCCATATGCCATCAATTTTGTCAAAAGGTGGAAATACAGAAGGAACAGATCCCTGGGCAAGGATAAGGTATTTTCCTTTTATTTCTTTTCCTTCATTTTCTAACAAAACAGTCTCATTATCTTTAATTATACCTTTATCCTTAAATACATCTATTTTGTTTTTTTTCATTAGAAATTCTATGCCTTTTCTAGACATTGTTACTGCTTTTTGCATGTGTTTCATAATTCCTGAAAGTTCAAAATCAACGCTATCTACTTTTAAACCAAACTTTGCTGCTTTTTCTTTTATATCATTGTACAAATGAGCACTTGTAAGAAGTGCTTTTGTTGGTATACATCCTTTATTTGTACAAGTACCACCTAATTCTTCTTTTTCAATAATTGCTACTTTTTTCCCAAGTTGTGAAAGCCTAATTGCAGCCACATATCCCCCGGGTCCTCCTCCAATAACCACTACATCATACATATTCTTACCTCCTCTTCAAAGAAATATTTTTAATTAGCCTCCTGAAATTTGTTTTTTCTTAATTTTTTGAAAATATTATTCTTTCCCTTTTATCTTTAAAAAGAG